>CAZLOP010000256.1:0-2607 GCA_964561205.1 uncultured Clostridium sp.
ATAAAAACTTTGTTTTTATAAAACTTATAATTTATTTTTCTGTAAGAAAAATTTCATTAACTCTTACCTCTTACTTCTTACCTATTACTTAATTAAATTCTGATTTGTCAAAGAAAAAAAGGGCTGTTGTACTAATTATTTGGTACACAGCTCCTTTTTAATTATCTCATTTTGTTTTAATCAATAAATATAAGCTATTAATTAATGCAATTATACCAGAGAAAAACAATACTATTGCCCATTGAATTAAATTTAGCGGTACTGTATGAAATATTTCACTCAAAAATGGCAGATATAATACAGCACATATTAATATCACTGACACTGACACAGCTAGTAAAAGCCACATATTAGTTAATAATTTTATCTGAAATAGTGAATATCTCTCAGATCTGCATTCAAATACATGAATAAGCTGAGACATAACCAATGTGCACAATGCCAGTGTTCTGCATGTTTCTAAATCCATTCTCATAAAACGTCCAACCATAAATGCAAGCAATGTACATAATCCAATAAGTGTACCTCTTACAGTTATTTTTTCAACCAATCCCCTTGCAAAAATACTTTCATTTTTATCTCTAGGCTGCTGCCTCATAATATCACTGTCAGCTGGATCAACTCCTAATGCTATGGCAGGAAGTCCATCTGTTGCTAAATTTACAAGAAGAATCTGAATTGGACTTAATGGATTGGGAAGATAAAATACGGTTGCCAAAAACATGGTTAAAACTTCACCTAAATTACATGACAATAAATATCTTATGAATTTTCTTATATTATCATATATAATTCTGCCTTCTTCAACTGCTGCTACAATTGTTGAAAAATTATCATCCATAAGTATCATTGATGATGCTTCCTTTGTTACATCAGTACCTGATATTCCCATTGCAATTCCTATATCTGCTTCTTTTATTGCAGGCGCATCATTTACACCATCTCCAGTCATTGCAACTACATTTTTATTCTTTTTAAATGCCCTTACAATTCTTAATTTATGACTTGGCGAAACCCTTGCAAACACCCTTATCTTATTAACTTCCTTTTCCAATTCTTCATCACTTATTTCTTCTAACTCTGCTCCAGTCATAACCTGAGAATCATTATTACATATATTTAATGATTTTGCTATTGCCAAGGCAGTATTCTGATGATCACCAGTTATCATTACAGGCTTTATTCCTGCAAGCTTACATTTTAATACTGAATCCCCTGCTTCTTTTCTTGGTGGATCAATACTTCCTGTCACTCCTATAAATATAAGATTTTCTTCAAGTGTATTTTTATTATCAAGATGTTCTTCTTTATATGCTGCTGCCAGACATCTTAATGCTCTTGAAGACATTGCCATTATACTTTCCATTATTCTCATCTTTTTAGCCTTGGATAATGGCTTTACAGTTTTGTTTTCAAGAATATAATTACACCTGTCAAGTATTTTTTCCGGTGCTCCTTTTACATAACAGGTTTTATTTCCACCTTCAGTTATAATAACAGACATCATCTTTCTGGTTGAATCAAAGGGAATATCAAAGCTTCTTTGTCCTTTATTTAAAAACTCCTGTATAGAATGCTTATCTTTAAAAAATAAATTTATAAGAGCAGTTTCTGTGGGATCTCCATGAATAACATCCTCCATCTTCTTTTTAGAAAAATCATATGTGCAGTCATTACAAAAAACAAGACATTTCATAAATTTAGAACAGTCATTCATCTTTTCTTTATCAACATCAATATTACGTCCATTTAAATATACTTCCTTTATTGTCATTTTATTTTGTGTCAATGTTCCAGTTTTGTCTGAACATATAACAGATGTACATCCTAAAGTTTCAACTGCCGGAAGCTTTCTTACTAATGCATTTCTCTTAAGCATTCTTGAAACTCCAAGTGCTAAAGCTACTGTAACTATAGCTGCAAGACCCTCCGGAATTGCTGCTACTGCAAGACTTACTCCAAGTAAAAACATCTCTGTAATATCATTACCACGTATTATTCCCATAACAGTTACTATTGTACAAATAACAAGACAGATAACAACCAGCACTTTTCCTAAAGAATCAAGCCGTACATTCAAAGGTGACTTTTCTTCTTCAATATCAGCTAAAAGATAAGCTATCTTTCCCATTTCTGTCTTCATTCCAATGCTGTCTGCTTTAAGCTTTCCTTTTCCCTTTACTATTGTTGTTCCCATATATCCTCGTTTATTTTTTTTTAATGCATCTTTATTTACTCCAACAGATTCTCCTGTTAAAAGTGATTCATCAACAACAAGTCCAGAACTTTCAATAAAATCACCATCTGCAGGAATTCTGTCTCCAGCTTCAAGTACAACTACATCTCCTATAGTAAGGTAACTGGAATTAATTATTTTTACTGATGAATCTCTTATAACTTTACATGTAGGTGCTGCCATTTCATTTAAAGCTTCTAAGGATTTCTCTGTTTTAAACTCCTGTATAAAACCTAAAACAGCATTGATTACAACAATGATTAATATGGTAACTGCATCTGCCTTGTCACCAATCATTCCTGATATAACTGTGGCTCCTATAAGAACCCATACAATAAAATCATTAAACTGAGATAAAAATATTTTTAATG
>CAZLOP010000257.1:0-2604 GCA_964561205.1 uncultured Clostridium sp.
TGCTAAAAGAGCCATTGCAACTCCATTTTCGTTCATTCCATCAAAAGGAAGATATGGTGAAGCAAGCGTAAGAAAGTTTTTCATTTTGACTCCTTCTTTAGGAAGATTGCCTTTAGAGTATCCTGCAAATGTCAAATTTACTGTAGAAATTGACTTAAAACCATCTTTAGGCTCAGTCTTAATCTGTAATGATGGAGCATAATCAAAATCAAAATTACGACATAATAAAACTTCACCTTTTTCATTTTTAACCTTAAAAGCAGTACATCCAGCTTTATTTATCCCTAAATCAATTGGAAGCCCTTTTAATAATTTTCTGGTAACAAACTTTTCTATATCTGAATCATTTTCAGCTCCTACTTTCAGGAACTCATCAAATCCATAATCTCCACAATATTTCATTTGATACATAGGATAATTATCTACAATCCTCAAAGAAGACAGACTATTTATTTCATTAAAAAATAATATTGTAAATGCAGCAGTAATTAATATTACTACACAAAATAAACAAAAACCAATTTTCTTTACTATTTTTATCATATTACCACAAGTCCACCCATTTTATAGATATGTTTCACAATACATATTGTACCATAAATAAAAAATTCAAAACGAGTCATATTCCTTTGTTTTAAAATTTTCTGAAACAACTATACATGCATCGTACCTGCACTTTTCTAATTTTGTAGTTTCAGGATTATCTCTTGAAATTCAAAGTATAATAGTATCTTCATTAAAATAATTTTATTTTCCTATGTATTATGCCACAATATAACTATAAATATAATTGGAAGATGATTTTTATGAGTAATAAAATGGAACAATTAACTCAAATTCTAAAAAAAAGTAACAATATTGTTTTCTTCGGAGGTGCTGGAGTAAACACTTAGATATGAATATAAACCCACTCAAAAATTCATATAGAAATCTCTCCTAAAACATTCATATATAATTTTGATTATTAAAACTACTTATAAAAGAATTGATATTATTTAATTCTTCTAACAGTTCTATATATCTAAATCTATTTTTATTGAATTTATTATATTATCCATTAGTTCTTTTCGTAAAACATTAAATTCTTCTGCTTCTTCCCTTGATTGAGGATTACACATTGCCAAAACTTGATTTGCATCTTTTTTTATTTTCTCTGGAAAATATAAAGATATTTCAACCTTTAATTTTTGATTTAAATATGTAATTTCATCACTAACCTTTTTCACAAGTTCTTTATTATCATTTAAAGTTGCTATATTATGAGTATATAATTTTTGTTGTAAAAGTAAGAAATCAAAGTATGCATTTTTTTTATCATTTCTCAAAGCATCTTTTACTCGTTGTTCCTCTTGAATAATTAATATTTTTAATGAATGCTTATTATTTATAATTGAAATTACAAATGAAAATAAAGCACCAATAATTACACCTATTAATCCCATTAATGCAGCATTATTTATTATCTCCATATTAAATTCCTCCTTTATTAAAACATATAATGTTAATAAAAAAACAGAATAATAACAAGCCTAATATCCAAAAATAGAATTGTATTTTTTTGATTTATCTCACACTTGTATTCCTTAATTTTGTTATTGAACCTATGTCAATATAGTAGACACATTTTTTTAGTTTTTTAAGCAGATTTTAGAATAAGATCTTCATAAGCTTGTGGAGTCATAAATCCAATCCTGCTATGAATTCTTTTTCTATTATACCAACTTTCAATATACTCAAAAGTTGATATTTTTGCATCATTAAAATCAATGTATTTGTTCATTCTTTCATCTTCCTTTTTAAAACAGGAATGAAATGATTCCATAGGAGCATTGTCATAAGGATATCCTTTCTTGCTATATGAGTGCTTAATAGATAGATTCTTTAAGTAATCTTCAAATTTATTGCTTGTGTATTGTGACCCCAAATCACTGTGCAAAATAAGTCCTTTAGTCTCTGGATTTTGATTAATTATAGCATTCTTAACGGCCTGAAGAGCCAAGTCAGCATCAATAGTTTTAGACATATGCCAGCCAACAATTTTTGCACTACAGCAATCAAAAACAGAGGCTAGATAACACCATCCATCTTTAAGTGTATGAATATATGTTATATCAGTAAGCCATTTTTATTTACGGTTTCAGCTGTGAAATCGCCTTTAAGAATATTTTCTTTTTGCACAGTCTTATTTGAGGATTGACATGAAGGTTTCCATTTCTTTACTACAATTGATTTTATATCAAGCTTTTTCATTCTTTTTTGAACACGTTTTAAGCTTATAGAAAACCCTTTGTTTTCTAATATTTTATGAATCTTAGGTGCTCCGTAACGTCTTTTAGAAGCTGCATACTCATTAAGTATTTCCTTATCTAATATATTATTTTCCTGTTCCAACTTAGCCATTCTTTTCTTAATAGCTTTAATCTCAGCATCATTTTCATTAGCTGTATTAGTATTGTCATCTGTATTATTGGCTTTATTAAACCATTGTCTTATAGTTGTTTTTGGTACTCCATATTCGCTGCTGATTTCAGCATAAGTTTTTCCACTATTAAATAGATCAACAATTGTATTTTTGTATTCTTGTGTATAACTTCTAACTTTTCT
>CAZLOP010000258.1:0-2599 GCA_964561205.1 uncultured Clostridium sp.
ATATGATGCTGTACCGACATAAGGAGTACCTATTCTTGAAAATAAAAGTCTCAAACTTGAATATAAATCAGATATTGTTCCCACAGTTGAACGTGCATTTCCACCTAACGAAGTTTGGTCTACAATGACTGAAGCTGTAAGATTATCAAGTAACTGAGCATGTGGTTTTTCATACTTAGGAAGTCTTCCACGTATAAAAGCAGAATATGTTTCATTCATCTGACGCTGTGATTCAGCTGCTATTGTATCAAAAACAATACTTGATTTTCCAGAACCAGATACACCTGTAAATACCACTATTTTGCCTTTTGGAATATTTAATGAAATATTCTTCAAATTATTCTGAGTTACTCCTCTTAAAATCATGTCTTTCACAATATCACTCTCCATTTCTTTGTTTTTCTTCATTTCTAACGTTAGTTTATACCCTCCCATTACTGGAGAGTCAATATCTTTTTTTATAAAAAAGAGGTAACTGTCACATAAAATATACTACATAATATTTAATATCTATATAAATCATAATTTAACTAACTAAACTAAGAACTGCGGTAGATTTTGCACGGCAAGGAAACTTATTATTTCATAATAAGGGCTAATTTCTATTAAAATCATAGATTTTAAGAAATTATGCCTGCAATAATATAATAAAAAAACGAAGTTTTTTTTACTGAAACTTTTAGCTCTTAGTTTTTAGTTCTTAGTTTAAATTATGAAAGGAACTGCACACTAAGCATTTAATGCAACAGCCCCAAATGGTTAATTATATTTTTTTATAAGTATTGTTGCATTATGTCCGCCAAAACCTAATGAATTAGAAATAGCATAATTTACTTCACAATTAATTCCATGCTCTGTAACATAATTTAAATCACATTCAGGATCATAATTTTTATAATTCGCTGTCATTGGAATGAAATTTTCTTTAACTGACATTGCACAAATTATTGCTTCAACGGCACCTGCTGCACCAAGTAAATGCCCTGTCATTGATTTTGTTGAACTTATATATAAATCTTTAGCATGTTCTTTAAAAGCAATTTTTATTGCATTTGTTTCATACTTATCATTTATTGGAGTTGATGTTCCATGAGCATTAAAATAATTAATTTCATCAGTACTTACCTGTCCTTCATCACATGCAATTTCTATAGCTTTTGATGCTGCTTCTCCAGATGGGTCTGGTGATGTTATGTGATATGCATCACTAGTTGCACCATATCCTATTACTTCTGCATATATCTTGGCTTTTCTCTTTAATGCACTTTCTAAACTTTCTAAAATCACAATTCCAGCACCTTCTCCCATGACAAAGCCGTTTCTTTCTTTATCAAAAGGTATAGATGCTCTGTCTGGATTATTACTATTAGACAATGTCTTCATGTTATTAAAACCTGATAAAGTAAATGGTGTTATACAGCTTTCAGCTCCACCAGCTAAACATACATCAAGTTTTCCATTTTTTATTGCTGTAAATGCTTCACCTATTGTATGTGTAGATGTTGCACAGGCTGATACCATGGCATAATTAACTCCTTTAAAACCATATTTTATAGCAACAGCCCCTGCAGCCATATTTGAAATAAGCATTGGTATAGTTAGTGGTGAAACAAATCTGGTTCCTTTATTTAAAAACCTTGAATAACCTTCTTCTAAAGTATTAATTCCACCAATTCCACTTCCAATAATAACTCCAACTTTATATGGATCATATTCTTTAAAATCTGTATTGCAGTCTTCAATAGCCTGCCTTGATGCTTCTAACGCATACTGACAAAACAAATCATTTCTTTTTATTTCCTTTTTATCCAAAGCAAGTAATGGGTTGAATTTTTTCACTTCTCCTGCTACTTTAACAGGAAAGTCTGATACATCAAAGCTCTTAATAAAATCTATACCATGCTTTCCTTCTTTTATATTATTCCAAAATGTATTTAAGTCATTTCCAACTGGTGATACTACTCCTATTCCTGTGATAACAACTCTATTCATTTTCATTCTCCTCTATATAATTTTTATACATAGTGCCCCAATCAAACAGAGCTCGCATCACTGGAGTTAATGTTGTTCCCAGCTCAGTTAACGAATACTCTACTCTTAAAGGTACTTCTGCAAAAATTTCTTTTTTTATAAGCTTCTCACTTTCAAGACATTTCAAATTCTGAGAAAGCATTTTATCACTTATATTATCTATCCCATTCTTTATCTCTGAATATCTAAGATGTTTTCCTTTTGCAAGTACAAGTTCTCGCACAATCAAGAATTTCCACTTATCACCTACCATCTTAAGTGTCACTTCAACAGGACATACTGGTAAATTTTCTTTCATAAATATTTCCTCTTTAATTTTTTCTTTACTAACCAATAGTTAGTAACTTTATTGTATATATTTATTTTTTAGCTGTCAACATCTATAATAAGTTTCATCATTTTCTTTTTCATTATTTATCATATCTAAGAAGAATTTCATTGCTTTTGTAATATATTTATCCTTATTATATAAAACCTGAGTATACATAGAAAAATTACATTCTTCTAAATTAAGATTAATATTTTTGTTTCCCATATGTCTCAGCTTAATTGGCTATCTGTACATAAA
>CAZLOP010000259.1:0-2596 GCA_964561205.1 uncultured Clostridium sp.
GTCTGCCCCCTTTGGCCTCTCGGGAATTCCTCCGTCTTGTTTTGTGCTGTTTTGCACATCAACAATGATTAGTATATATTCTATACAATTTAATTTCAACTCTTATGTTAACCGATTTATCCAAATTACATCACCTATTCTCACATATTCTCTATTTTTCTTCATTTTAATATGGAATCAACTTTTATTTAATATTTCATTTTCAATTTGTTCAATATTAAAAATTCCATGAAATATTTCACATATTCTGCTATATTCTTCTTTAGATAATCTTCGCTTCATCAAATTGAATGAATTAATAATTTTATTATTTAAACCACTATTTAGCCCCATATTAATATTATATGTATCTGCCACACATAAATCAGATAGTGACTCATTTATAATATTTAATTCTTCATCTGTAAGCAGACTGAAAACATCATTATTATTTACCTTTAATATTGATAAATTATTGCTTAATACATTTTCACAATCCCTGCTATTTTTATCTGTTGATTTAGTATCAAAAAAAATCAAAACCCACATATTTGTAATGATTGTTAACGTAAATATAATTAATATTTTTTTCATGTTTTCTCCTATTCTTTTAATTTATCTTGGAATTTTATACTATTTTTCCATATTTTAAAATATATATTTAAAGAGTGAAAACAATATAGGAAGGAGATGTTACTTAAACAAGTAACAAATTTCCAACATGAATTCATCCATACACTATAATTCACCAGACTGTATTAATATACTAACTAATGACTTAATTAAATATCTCACATATAATACTGTAATTGTATGTATTGGTACTGATAAATGTATTGGCGACTGTCTAGGTCCTTTAGTTGGCACTATATTAAAAGATAATAATCTACCTCTTCCTGTTTATGGCACTTTATCTACCCCTATTCATGCACTAAATATTGATAAGAATCTAGATTCTATTTATTCATTACACCCTGATTCAATATTATTAGGAATAGATGCCTGCTTAGGTAACATTACTGATATAGGCGAAATTCGTATAAGAAATTATGCAATTCATCCAGGAAAGGGAGTTGGTAAAACCCTTCCTGATGTTGGAACTCATTCTATTATTGGAATTGTAGATTCAAGTGAAAATTCTGAATTATTTTTTTCCCGAAGTATTAGATTATCCTTAATTATGGATATGGCTAAAGTAATTTCTAATTCAATAATAAATGCTTATATTAAAAAATATTCAGACATATAATTTGTTTATATTTTTTATATTTCTTATAAATTAAAGGATTCAGCATTGCTGAACCCTTTAATTACCAAAAATTTTAGTTTTCTATTAAGACTATTTGTTGTGAATTCACTTGTTTATCTAATTTATCTAAATTAGATAACACCATTCCAGAACCATTTGCAACACATTCGTCTGCATTTTCTGCTACTGATACAGTTACTCCAGTCTTAAATTGGATAAGCTTATCCAACCCATTTAATAAAGCTCCCCCACCAGTCATTACAATACCTTTTTCTATAATATCTGCTGATAATTCTGGTGGTGTTCTTTCTAATACGACTTTAACACAATCAACTATACTTTGAACAGGCTCTATGATTGCTAATCTAATTTCTTCTGTATCAATTTCTACTTCATCCGGAAGCCCTGTAACAAGATTTCTGCCTTTCATCATACAAGCTAAATTTCTTGCATTTTTAAAAGCCGAACCTATATTAATTTTCAACTCTTCTGCTGTCTTTTCACCAATCATTAGTTTATATTTATTTCTTACATATCTTACAATAGCATCATCAAACTTATTTCCTGCTATCTTTATTGATTCACGTTCAACAACACCACCTAATGAAATTACAGCAATATCACAAGTTCCTCCGCCTATATCTACAACCATAGATCCACTAGGCTTAGCTACATCAACTCCAGCTCCAATTGCAGCTGCTAGTGGTTCTTCTATAATTCTGACAGTCTTTGCACCTGCATTCATAACAGCATCAACCACAGCCCTTTTTTCAACTTCAGTTGCTTGAGATGGCACGCATACTACTGCATTAGGAGCTCTTAATGAACTTTTTCCAGAAGCTTTTTTTATTAATTCTTTTAGCATAGCCTGAGTAAGATCATAATTTGATATAACACCATCAGATAATGGTCTTACTGCAATTATATTTCCAGGCGTTCTGCCAATCATTTTTCTAGCTTCGCTTCCTGTTGCTAAAACTTCTTTTGTCGTATTATTTATTGCTACAACAGATGGTTCTTTTAATACAATACCTTTATCCCTCACATAAATGAGCACTGTAGATGTGCCTAAATCTATTGCAAGATCTGAACTTGTTCTCCAAAACCCCATTTTTATTCACTCCTATAATACATATTAATTCCTTACTTTACATAATTCTACTAATTATATATTATAGTCGGAATCCTGCTAAGATTCAATAGCTTTATATTTCATTTTTGTTGCTTCTCCACCTCTAATATGACGTTCTGCTTTATTAAGTTCTAAGATAGAATGTGTTTCCTCAGCTATCTCAGGATTAATCTTAGGCAACCTTTCAGTCATATCTTTATGGATAGTACTTTTGCTTACTCCAAATACTTTTGCTG
>CAZLOP010000260.1:0-2591 GCA_964561205.1 uncultured Clostridium sp.
CAACATTTTTATCATTATTTTCCCCAGTTTATTATTCAGAAGGCTGAACTGTTACTTTAAGTTTGGTATATTCTTGTAAAAGTTATTGACAAAATAATGTGAATGGCATTATTATGTATTTGTAATATTTACCGAAATGAAAGGAGAACGAAATGAAGATATTAGCTTAATTTAAATTAAAATTTGTGAAAATAAGGTAGCAGAATACTTTATTTGTTGTGCAAAAATTTAGATAAGCTAAATATACTCATATATACGTTCTTATAAATATAGATGTAACTAAACTGAAGCATATTTTTAATGCTGTTTATAAGAGTTGGAATTTTAGAACTGTAGGTGAGCAAATGTTAGGCTTGAATACAGTTCTTTTTATATATGAAAAACTTCAAATATAGTATTACTGCCAGGATTATGAGGTGGTAAGTATGACAGGAATAATTGAATGTAGAAATTTAAGTAAGGAATATGGGAATAAAAAAGTTTTAGACAATATTAATCTGATTATAGAATGTGGGGAGAAAATTGGTATTGTAGGATGTAATGGTGCAGGTAAAAGTACTCTTGCTCATATATTAAGTGGAAAAATTGACTGTACAGAAGGAAAAGTAATCACAAATGGCAATATAGGTTACATGGAGCAGGAAGATTATGAAAAAGAACAAAGTACATTAAGTGGCGGTGAGAAGACAAGAAAGAAATTAAAAAGGATATTTTATGGGGGATATAATGTTCTTGTTTTAGATGAACCTACAAATCATCTTGATTATAAAGGCGTTGAATGGCTTATAAAAAAGATAAACAATTTTAAAGGGACTGCTATAATAATTTCTCATGACAGGTATTTTTTAGACAAGACAGTAAAGAAAATAATAGAAATAGAAGATTCTAAGGCGGTTATCTTTAATGGAAATTATACTTTTTACAGAAATACAAAGAAAGAGCTGTATAAAAACAATCTGCACTTATATATGGAACAGGAAAAGATGAAAGAAAAAATTAATGAGCAGATAAACAAGCTTGGAAACTGGTCAGACAAAGCACACAAAGAATCAGCTGCAAAGGCAATTGAAACAGGAAACAAGTTTGGAGGAAAAGAGCATAATCGTGTAAAAGCAAAAAGAATGGACAAGGCAATAAAATCAAGAATTAAAAGACTTCAAAGAATAGAAGTGGGTGGATTAAAAAAGCCAAAAGAAGAAAAGAGTATATTTTTTGAGGTTAATGAATTCAATAAAGGTGGTTCAGTAATAATTCGGGCAGCAGACATAAGGAAATCGTTTGATGGAAAACTGCTTTTTCATAAGTCATCTTTTTGTGTTAAAAATGGTGAAAAGATTGGAGTGTATGGTGTTAATGGATGTGGGAAAACTACTTTAATAAAAGCACTTTTAAACAAAGGAATTACACTAGAAGGTACTCTTTATATGAATTCCAGCATTAAAATAGGATATATAAGTCAGGAATTTGATGAATTTAACAGTAATTTAAATATATTAGAATTTCTACAGATAAAATCTTTAAAAGAAATGGCAGAAATGCGGACTAAATTAAGTCTTTTGGGCTTTGAAGGTGAAGAATTAAAAAAGCCTGTTAATGTATTAAGTTCTGGCGAAAAAATGAAACTTAAAATTCTAAGTATGATTAAAAATGAATGTGGTATTTTAATATTTGATGAACCTACAAATCATATTGATCTTCATGTAAGGGAACAGTTAGAAGAAGTAATGAAAAGTTACAATGGAACAATAATACTTGCTACTCATGACAGATATATGATGAGCAGGGTTTGTAATAAACTTCTTGTATTTAAGGAAAATAAAATATTAAGGTATGAATATGGCATAAATGAGTATTTGGAGCATGAAAATAGACAAAAAAATAATACAGATGAGCAAAAATTACTTAATGAAAATAGAATGGCTTATTTAATAAGTGCACTTAGCTGCAGCGTTCCTGGAAGTGAAGAGTATATAAAGCTTGATAATGAATATAAAGAATTAATTAAAAGCAGAGCATAATGCATATTTAAAATAAGGGCTGTTGCATTAAATAATGGTGTGTACAGTTTCTTTTCTTTTTGATAAATCATAATTTGTAGTTTAGTGGTAAATCACCGAAAAGAAGAAACATGCAAGTAAAATTTAAATTCTAAGATCGCTTAAAGTAGGAAAACTAAAAATTTTGAAGAATTGGCAAAACACTTGCTCCATACTGGTACAGTTAATACTAAAAGTATTTTGAAATATATAAGCTTAGAAATATTTTTAAATATTGTGGTAAAACTCAGTATGGACAAGTATATTTGCTCAACACTTCAAAATTAAGTTTTCCAAACTTACGCTATATAGAATTTAAATTTCAGTGCATGTCTCTTCTTTTCTGGTTTTATCCCTAAACTAAATTCATGTTCAATTCATAATAATCTAATGAAAAGTCTTGATGCAGAAAACGCAGAAAATATGAACTGGCTATTGATTTACAGTGTTGAACGTCAAATTATTTGATGCTTCTTTATTAACTTTATTTAATGCTGAAAATGGATGGGTTATAATTAATTAGACAATAATTATTCGGTCATGATATAATATAAA
>CAZLOP010000261.1:0-2585 GCA_964561205.1 uncultured Clostridium sp.
ATATCACTGCTTACTGCTGTGCCTTCTTTAACTATAGATTTAAGTTCTGATGTAATATCAATTCCCGCCTTTTCTGCATCATTAGTAATTTCATCAATATTATCCTTAAAAGCAATTGTACAATTTTTAGTAGCAGCTGCAAGCTTATTTATTTCTTCCGCAACAATTGCAAAGCCTTTTCCTGCCTCACCTGCACGAGCTGCTTCAATAGAGGCATTTAAAGACAATAATGATACCTGTGATGTTATTTCTTCAAGTTCTTTAATCATATCAGCAGTGTTACTTATATTTGTTATTAAACTGCTCATTACTTTATCCACTAATGAACTTGCTGTTCCTATTCTGCTACAATAGCCTTCAATTCTGTTTACATTGCTTCCAACATCATTACCTAAATCATTTAAAAGATTTATGGTCTGTTTTGAAGTTGAATTAACTGTATTACTTAAATCTACAGTTTCATCTTTTATGCTTTTTAAATTTTCATTCATTTCTATTATGCCTTCAACATTATTTGTTAAATTTACTGATACTGTTGATATTTGTGATATTACCTTATCATTATTTTTCAGAACTATTTCACATGTATCAACAAGAGCATCACTATAGTCCTTATATAACTGCATCCTTTCTTTATCATCTTCATCAAATATATTCACTGAATTGGATATTACTTTAGAATTATCCTCAATATTATTAGATTGCTGCTTTTTTAATAATCCAAACATTCTCTACACCTACTCCCCTATTGCTATGTATGTCAAGGTCTGATTAACCTGACTTTTATCTATCTGTTCTCCAAGTGTAGTAAAACCGCAATATGGAGCAACTTCATTAATAATTGAATAAACCTGTTTTTGTACTTTTTCATCACACATTCTCAGATATCGCAGAATACAGTTAAACCCTATTATAAGCTCAGGTTTATTCATAGATGATTTTATCTGTCTGGCTGTTTCATGTGTACACTTGATTATATCTTCTGATTCCATAAAATAAAATGGAGATCCTGTCATAACCCTTGTATAAAAGTTTATAGATCCATCACTATTAACACAAATAGGAGATGCTATATATGTATCTTCTCCCAATATACGTCCTATAGGCCTTTTTGAGAACACATTTGCATCTAATTTTTCTATTGGAAGATTACATTCCTTAGAATATAAATCTGCAAAAGAAATTCCATCAGCCTTAATTCCCCGCCTTCCTTCAATGCTTGCCGCTGTTACTCTATGCATTTTTCCAACTGGTTTATAAATATTTTCATATTTTACAAAAATTTTTTTATTAGTTTTTATTATAAGCAATGCACCAGCATCATGAAGTATACTTCCATTTATTGAAATAGCTGATTTTCCTGTTACTATATTGCCTACTGATCCTCCTGCTAATTTCCAGTACTTTCCCTTAAGTGTATTGTTAATCATTGTCATTAAACTTTCTTCCTGCGCTGTACTATAATCTATTAATGATATAGCAAAATATTTATTTTCAACACCCTCTTCATCCAAATTAAGTCCTAACTCACTAAAAGCTCGTCTGATTCTACGTTTATAAACCATTGCCTTATCAGTAAGTTTTGTAAGTCTTATTGGTTTTACTTCAAAATCATCCCCATAAATAGCATTTATAGTGACTGTAGAGTCTGTATATCCCAATTCATTTATTTCACCTGTTGAAATTCCTCCAACTACAGGAATATTTTTATACTCTTCATTAATAACTCTTGAAACCATTTCAAAATCAAATTTTTCAGATACAAAAAATAATACAAAACTAACTTTGTCTAAATGAGCTTCTTTTGCAATTCTTCGCACTTCTTTTTCGTCTCCGTTGGTTGTGTATTTATTACTGATCTTCACCATATTGTTCACCTTCCTAATTAAACCCTATAAACTTTAAACAAAAAATTTTAATTAAACCCATAATAATTTTATACTTTTTTTCAATATATTTCAATAATGAACCAATATTTAGTACCTTTCTTGTATTAATTTTTATAATGTCTTATTTTATTTTTTGGTGATTCCCTAAGAAGAGAAAATAAAATACTTCCAAATAATATTATGAGTATTATAAGTACGGAATTTGTAACAGATATTTCAATATTAAACAGTATGAATGCCAGTTTAATTCCAGTAAACATTAAAATAAGTCCTACTCCATATTTCATATATTTAAACATATCATTCATTTCTTCTAATATATAATACATACTTCTAAGTCCCAGTATTGCAAAAATATTAGATGTATAAACTATAAAGGTATCTGTTGTTATTGAAAATATGGCAGGTATTGAGTCAATAGCAAAAATTATGTCGCTAAACTCTATTACAAAAAGAACTGCCAAAAGAGGTGTTGCATAAAGTATTTTATTTTTTTTCACAAAGAAATGATTGTTTTCAATTGTATTTGTTACAGGCATAATCTTTCTCAAAATCCTGACTGCAAAATCTTCATGAAACGAAACTGCTTCTTCTTTTTTTAATATCATCTTTAAACCACTATATATAAGTACTACTCCAAATATGGATAACATAAATTCAAATCTGCTTATTATTTTTGATCCTAAAAGAATAAAT
>CAZLOP010000262.1:0-2564 GCA_964561205.1 uncultured Clostridium sp.
ACTAAATCAAGACCCGCCTGATCTCTATCAAAACTATAAGCATCCTTCATTACAAATTCTCTAGATCTCATAACTCCAAATCTAGGTCTTCTTTCATCCCTATATTTTGTTTGAATTTGATACAAATTCACTGGAAGCTGCTTATATGACTTTATAGTATTTCTGGCTATATCTGTAAATACTTCTTCATGTGTTGGTCCTAAGCAGAAATCTCTATCTCCTCTGTCTTTTACTCTAAACATTTCTGCACCATAAGCATCCCATCTTCCTGATTCCTGCCATAATTCTGATGGTATCATAGCTGAAGCTAAAAATTCCTGAGCTCCTGCTGCATTCATTTCTTCCCTTATTATATCTTCAATTTTCTTTAAAACTCTTAATCCTATAGGCATATAATTATATATACCTGCTGCCATCTTTCTCATAAGTCCTGCTCTAAGCATTAATTTGTGACTATCAATTTCTGCTTCTGCTGGAACCTCTCTCAAAGTCGTAATTAACATGTTAGACATTTTCATTTTTCAATATTCCTCCAAATCTTTATAAATGTTATTCTAATTTTTTATTTATTATAAATTTTCGTAAAATAAAAAGCCCGCCCAATATTGCATTAGGGCGAACTATAACCGCGGTACCACCTAAATTTGTTCTCTATTTAATGATAACGGTATTAAACCGATAGTTTTTTCCTATTACTTAGAAGCTGGTTCAAAATCTGTTGAAAGTCTTTCAGCCTAAGAACCTTCTCTCTGAATTTCGATTTTTACTATTCTTCATCACTGTGCTTATCCTTATTACATTTTTTATTAATTATAACGTGGTTAAAAATCTCTGTCAATGTATTATACTAAGCTAAGTATTCTGCCAAAACCAAATCTTCTGGTGTTGTAACCTTTATATTTGTGTATTCTCCGTCAAATAAGTATACTTTTTGATTACAATATTCAACCACCATAGTATCATCCGTTACTTTAATATGTTTATTCCTTATTTTTTTATGAGCATTATATATTAAAGAATATTCAAAAGCTTGAGGTGTTTGTACTGCCACAAGAGAACTTCTATCTGGTGTACTAGCTGAAAAATTCAAATTATTTTTTATTTTTATTGTATCTTTGGGCATAACACCTGGAGCTGCAGCTTTATATTTCTTTGCATATCTTACAGCATTATCAATTATTTTATTTGAAACAAATGGTCTTGCCCCATCATGTATTAAAACAATATCAGTATTATTCATTTCATTTAATGCATTAAATACAGAATCACTACGTTCTTTTCCACCTTCAATTATTTTATCTACTTTTAGATTATATTTTTGTATTACATTTTTATTACAATATGAAATTTCATCTTTTGGTAAAACTAATATTATATCATCAATATTAGAATTATTCATAAAACATTTAATTGTATAATAAATCATTGGTTTATCATGTATCTGAATATATTGCTTACTCACAGCAGAATTCATTCTTTTTCCTCTTCCTCCTGCTAATATTACTGCTGATACCATTGATTATTTTCTCCTTCTCTGAATACTAATTGTCTTTTGGTTTTGCAAAAATCATTCTTCCTGCTGCTGTTTGTAATACAGAAGTTACAACTACTGTTTTAGTTTCTCCAATGTATTTTTTACCACCTTCAACTACAATCATAGTTCCATCATCTAAATAAGCTACTCCTTGACTTGATTCTTTACCATCCTTAACTATATCTACAATCATTTCTTCTCCTGGTAAAACTACAGGCTTTACAGCATTTGATAATTCATTTATATTTAAAACAGGAACTCCTTGAAATTCAGCAACTTTATTTAAATTGTAATCATTTGTAATTACTTTTCCATTCATATCTTGTGCTAATTTTAAAAGTTTGCTGTCAACTTCTGCAATTTTGGGATAAGCATCTTCTACTATTATTGTTTCTATTGGCAGCTCTTTTTGAATTTTATTTAATATATCCAATCCTCTTCGTCCTCTATTTCTTTTCAAAGCATCTGATGAATCTGATATGTGTCTTAATTCATCTAAAACTGCATTGGATATTATAAGCGGACCTTCAATAAATCCAGTCTCACAAATATCAAATATTCTTCCATCAATAATCACTGAAGTATCTAAAACCTTAGGAATTTCTTTCAACCTTTCATCTTCTTTTACTTCTTCCTTGTTTTCTCTATTCTTTCTCTCTTTTATTGATGGTATTTTAAAATTAACTATAAATGAATTAATATCGTCTTTTCTTTTAATCATTACTTGTGCTCCAATAATAGCTGCTAATACATTTAAAATAATTAATAAAATAGGTCCTATAACATTATTGATTCCACTAATTGGTTTTGCAATGAATGTCATTAATATTAGTGCAATCATTGCTCCTATAAAACCATAAAGTATTTCTAAAATACTTAATCTCTGCATACTCTTTTCAATATATTCAAGCATATTTTTAGTTGCTTGAACTACTTTAGGGCATAATAAAAATAATATAAGTCCAAAAATTAAAAATAATATAATAATAAATTCAATTTTGACAATTGCACTATTTAATTAGGGTAAATT
>CAZLOP010000263.1:0-2560 GCA_964561205.1 uncultured Clostridium sp.
GAAGTTTTTTTCACCGAAACTCTTAGCTTTTAGTTTTTAGTTCTTAGTTCAAATTCTGATTTATATAAATGCTAAAGAATAGAGCAAATTTTAGTGCGACAGTCCCATATTATAAAGTTTCAATAAATACTTTTCCTGTTGCATTTTTTGTTTCAATTATGACATTATATATTCCACTTTTTAAAACTTCAAATGTTTTGCTTTGAATTCTATCTTTATTTCCCTTATAAACAAGTTTCCCTTCATTATCTAAAACTTTTACTATTATCTTTCCACATTCTTTTTCAAGACTAAATTTAACATTAGAATTTTCATTTATCTCCATTGAATGTTTAGTAATTTTTGATGAAGATAAGAAATCAACTTCATAAAAACCCTTGCTTTTTACTTCTGTAACAAGCTGATCAGATGTATTATAGCAAAATGGAGATATAGAAATTAATAATCCTGCTAAAAATAAAATAATTCTTTTCATTAAAATATCCCCCCAATACTTACTAAAAATATCTCCTTCTCTTACTTATATATTAACTTTATTGAAAGTATACTTCAATTTAAATAATCTTAATTTTTTATTATATCTGCCTTAAGAATTTATTATTTTTTATCTTCTGTATTATTTTTATATTTAAGCTTCCTTACTTCACAATAAGTAACTAATGGCATACACTGGTCAAAAGAATATATTCCGCTTCCATCTTGATTTCCAAATGCCCCGTTATATTCATTCGCTGTATTATCTATTCTCATCTTTTCCATTTTTTCTATTGCTAAATCAACCAATTCAGAATCATTTACTTGATTTCCTATCATAGCTGTAATAGCATAGGCAGCCGTAGATTCATATTCATATCCTTCAACTACCTTTCCATCTGTAGTATATCTTCCTAAAAGTCCATCATTTTTTATTGTATCTTTTAGCCATTTTATACTCTGCTCTTTTATTTCCCCTGCCTCAGCTAAATGAAGTAAAGTAACCATAGCCTCTGATGTATTAAGCTCACTTTCAGGATATGTATTTAATCCATAATCAAAATAACTATAATACAAAGGAAAGCTGTCACTAATATATCCATTCTTAATTATATCCATACTGCTTTTATAAACCTTATAGAATCTCACATCATCTTCTGCAAGCTTTTTTATAACATTAAAATCTGCATAACATAAAGTAAGTCTGTCAGCTTTTGAGTTACTTTCAAAATCATAGAAATCAATTAAATTTCCTTCATTGGTATTATATTTATAAATTGCCTTTCTATATTTTCTTAAACCTTCCTCTTTCGTATGAAACCTTTCATAACCATCCTTCATGGCACCATATATTCTCAAATCATCAATAGCTGCATTTACTCTGCTCTTTTTACCATCTTGTATCTGCCAAGTAACAAGTTCATCTGATTTCATATTATTATTAATATAATTTAATGTACTATTAAATAATTGAATGTTGTTACTTAAAACTGCATATTCAAGCATAAGTCCCTCTGATTCACTTAAAACATTTTCTTCATTTTCACCATATTGTGTTTCAATTCCACCTTTATTATTAATAAGTTTATTTAAAACAAAGTTTTCTGTAGCATTATTGCTGCCATTTATTGCATTTTCAATATAAGATTCAAGTATTCCATTATCATAAATTATTCCTTCATGCTTTTTTATAATAACTCCATCTTTATTAATAATAAGAGTAGTTGGAACATTACTTAGCTGTAATTTATTATACACAGATGAATTTTCATCAAATAATGTATTAATTTTTATCTCCTTATCCTTTAGATACTGTAATGCCTCTTCTTTAGTCTCATTTTCAGCCATATTATTTACAATTACACATTCAGTATTTTCATACTTTTTAAATGTTTCTCTTAATACATAAAATGCCCTTATCTGCTCACCAGCATCATATGATTTACTATTCCAGAAGGTAACTATTAATGTTTTTCCCCTTTTATCATTTAAATTAACAGGTTTATTATTCTCATCCTTAAATGATAATTCTGGAATTTTTTCATATAAATTATTTCCTATGTTAACAGTTTGAGTTTCTTTAGAAACTTTCATACTGTTCTTTATCTGCATTAACTTATATATCTGCACCCCTTTAAAAGCCAAAATAATGGCTATAATTATTCCAAATAAAATAATTATTATTTTTTTATTTTTCATATCATTCTCCCTATTATTTCAGATATACCAATATTTTCTTAAAAATATCCATTTATTGTTCTATTGATATACTATTTCCATCACTTTTTATAATTACGTCTCCTTCACAAGTAAGGTATATTTTAGAATTATTCTGTTTTAATAATTCTAATGTCTTTTTATCTGCATAATCTTCCTTTGAACAGGTTATTACTGCATACTGTGGTTTTACACTTTTTATAAATGTATCTGTTAGTCCATCATAAGCTCCATGATGAGGCATTTTTACAAATGTATACCGGCTGCTGTTTGATGATAAAAATTCAGATAATCTCTCATCTTCTGCATCACCTGCAAAAAGATAATTATATTTTCCATATGTAATTTCAGTAATAATTGAATAATCATT
>CAZLOP010000264.1:0-2553 GCA_964561205.1 uncultured Clostridium sp.
AATTTCCTCAACTCTTAGTTCTTAGTTTTTAGTTCTTAGTTTAATTCGTCAAATTATGATTTATATTATTCAAATACAATGCATATGCTGATAATGTATAACCGTCAGTAATTTCTCCATTTTTTATAGATTCAATTAACTCTTCTTCTGTTTTTAGCAGTATATTTTCAATACCTTCATATCCAGCCTTTTCTTCATATTTGTCAATGTTAACCATATAAACCATAACTTTATTAGCACTAATACCACTATCTGCAATAACACATCCTAATTTTTGTGGTCTGCCAATTACTTCAGCTCCTAATTCTTCTTTTATTTCCTTTATAGCATTACTTTCAGCTTCTATATTATTCCCACATTTATCTATGTCCCCATATCCACGTGGAAATGCTAACTGGTTTTCTCTTATAGCATGACGAAATTGATTTAAAATAATAAATTTATTTTTATATACTGGTATAACTACTACTGCTCCTTTTTGAACTGTTGGTACTAAACGTTCATATGTACTGCATCTTCCATCTTTGTTTTTAATCAAATCAACTACCATCATATTATAATCACTTTTATAAACCACTCCAATATTTTTATTATTGACATTTTCATAATTTATAATAGATTTAATTCCTTTTTCATCTGGCTTAACAATACTAATATTATTATATTCTTTAAACATATCTGGCCTATCCTTTATAAGATTTATATATTCCTGTAATGCTTTTGATTTTACAATAATCTGTCTTGATACTCCTGGACTTTTTTCCTCATAATTATTATTCAAATTATTATAATTTATATATGCATGTGGTTTTCTGAAAATAATATTAAATAAATCTACTATAGATTTTTTTAATACTTCAAAACATTCTAATATACTAGGAAAATTAAAACACTTAGATATAATATCATTTAAAAATGCTATTACCAAAAAAGTTATTATTGATTTACAAAAGGGAGTTATATAATTCTGTAGCAATGATATTTTACTATCCATAAAATAAAGGAGTATTGAATATATAAGTGTTATTGTTATTGCTTTAAAAATATTAACAAAATCTTTTCCCTTCTCTTTTTTTCTCTCACTTTCATAATTCCATTCATATAATTTTATTTTCTCATTCTCTTTATTATTGTGTTCATCATCTACTTTTTCACTATCCTTTTCAAGCTTTTTATTTCTTAAAATCATTCTCAATCCATGTTCCCAATTAATTGACTCATGTTTATACATAGTGTATTCATTGGTTTCTTCCTGCAAAAATCTATGTTCTGCATCCTGTCCATCATTCCAGTCATATTTCAAACGAGAAAAAAATTCTTGTTTAAATGATTCAATATGACCATCCCTTTCATAATGCTTTGAAACTCCACAAATACTAAGTTCTATTGTATAGTTATAACATAAGTCCACAATTAATTCAGCATATTGCAAATTTTCTTTATTCCTGCTTCCTTCTAATGCTTTTATCTTTTTTATCCATACTGAACGATTATTTTTCTTATTTTCTGAATCCCTTACAAATTGATTTTTTATTTCATTTAATATGTTGATTGTTTCATCCCATAACTTTAATTGGTTTTTATCACAATCAAAAGATATTATTTCATTCATAATATCAAAAAAACTTTTTTGTTTATATGTTTCATCATATTTTATTGCAGGAATTGCCAATTCGCCATTCATGCTTATACTAATTGTCATTTCCAAAAAACGATAAAGAAACTTTAAATAATCTTTCGCTCTATCAATACTAATTTTTGTTTTTTTAATTGTTCCATCTGTATTATATTCATTAAAAAGCTGCACTATTTGGTCATTACTTTTGAACTTAATATATTCTTCAATTATAGATAAATCTGCATTTAGCAAAACCTTCTGCATTAACTTCAATAAAAGTTTTTGATTGCTTTTTACTGGAAGAGCTGAAAAAATAAATACATCTTCATTTTTTTCTAAGTTTCTATTGATAGCATTTTGAACATATTGAGAAACTGTTCGAATTTCTCCATATCTTGATACTTTAATGCACTTATTTTCCACTAGTCTTTTTATAATATCATAATGTTCATTATCTTGAAGCATACACAAAAATGTTTTAGAGTCTGTAATCTGATTCATTGACATAGCAATAGTATTTCCATTACCAACCAATTCATCATACATTGCTAATTGACCTTCATGTATTTCCTTATCTGTTTTTCTTACAGAATCTAATTCAAATAAATATACTAACTTATTCATCTCTTTTTTCCTTTTATACTTATTTACAAATTGATTTTATATACTCTTGTATCTGCAATTTAAATCTTTCTACAGAAAATAAATTGCTGTGCTCTTTTATTTGTTCTTTTGTATATTCTACTCCATGTTTTTCAAATTTATTTACAGCATTAATTAATTCCTGTACTGTCTGTTCAAAAAATAAAATTCCTGTCTTTTTATCAATAACTGTATCTAATGCTCCACCTCTTCCATATGCTATAACAGGTCTTCCACTTGCCTGACATTCAACTGGAGTTATTCCGAAGTCTTCTTCTCCAGGGAATATAAAT
>CAZLOP010000265.1:0-2537 GCA_964561205.1 uncultured Clostridium sp.
AATCTCTTACTTATTACCTCTTACTTCTTACTTAATTAAATTCTGATTTATATAAATGCTAAAGATATAGAACATATTTAATGCAACAGCTCCTTATTAATTTAATCATGAATGTTATTATAAAGAGCATATATAGGGACAATGTATATTCAATTGTGAATATAATGTGGATAAACCGTTTATAAATGTGGAAAACTCTGTGAATAATGTGGATAAATACTATAAAAATAAGTGTAAAAAATATAAAAATAATAATATTAACAATGTGGATATTGTGGATAATGTGGATGATATTCAAAGTACGTGTGTTCGCCATGTTATAAATAAGAAAAATAGAAATGTAGAAAAAAATAAAATTTTAAAAGATATTCACAGCAATGTTTATAAATATGTGGATAAAGATATTAATAACTCACAAAGTGGAGAAATTAATTTTTTTATTAATAAAATTAAGGCGGCTGTTGCGTTTTTGTCATAAAGATTGGATAACATTTGAAAGTAATTTTTTATTGTTATATAATAAGGAATGGTGTTATACAAAATAAGGAGGGCATTAGTTGGATGGTCAGATTAAAAAAAATAGGCTTAGTGGTAATGGGACTTATGATTAGTTTATCACTGGCAGTTGTTTCTGCTAGTGCAGAACCAATAACAGATAGTGAACAAGCAGTGAATGCAAGTGATCAAACTGTAGAAAATGAGGTACAAGGGACAGAAAATTATAATTCAGAACAAGAAGGAGAAGATACAGGAATATCAGGTGAAAATGCTGAAGCTGAAACTGAAGAACAGGAAGTAAAACCATATGAATGGATAAACATTCATGGAAAATTATTTTATTATGTAAATGGAGTGCAGTATAATCATCAGGGATGGTTTAAAGAAAAGGACATAGACAGTTCAGCTGATGAAAATAATATATATTATTTTGATGAAGATTCAACTGCAGTTACAGGCTGGCAGATAATAGATGATAATAAGTATTATTTCAATGAAAATGGAATAAGACAAACAGGCTGGTGTGAAGTTGATGGCGTTAAATATTATTTTGATGAAAATGGAATAATGAAAAAAGGCTGGATAACAGTTAATAATGCTACATATTACATGAGAGATGATGGTAAAGTTTTAACTGGAAAGAATTATATTGAAGGAAACTGGTATTCATTTGGAGCTGCGGGACAGCTTATGATTGGAAGATATTATAATGCTGAAGGTAAACCATGTTACAGCAATGCAAAAGGCATAATGGCATTTGATAAATGGATAAATATTGGCGAAGATAAATACTATGCAAAAAGTGATGGAACTTTTGCAACTGGCAAGATGATACTCAATGGCAAACTTGAGGAATTTGATTCTGATGGAAAGCATATAAAAACAGAAGACATTAATGTTCCTTACATATATGTAAAATCATTAAGTGTAGGAAATGCAGATTGTACATTTATAAAGCTTCCAAATGGTGAAACTGCATTAATAGATACTGGTACACCAGAATCAGCCCAGAAGGTAGTTGAATTTTTAAATGGACAGAATTTAAAAAAAGGTAATGAAAAATCAAAGATAGATTATATTCTTATTACTCATGGACATTCAGACCATATAGGCGGGTTAAGGACAATACTTGAAAACTTTGAAATAGGAAAAGTATATATGCCGACTATAGCAAAAATGAAGGACTGGTATTCAGGAATTGAAGAAACAGAAGATAATAAGGCTGATCTTGATATGTTAAAGTATGACTATGAAATATATAAAGATGCTGAAAAAGCAATGGAAGAAAATAATATGGAATTTACCAATACAGTTAAAGGACAATATATGGATTCAGGTAATATTCTCAAATTTATACAGTCTGATGCATATTTTGGACCAGCAGGTTCAGATGAATTAACAGCACAGTTTTGGGGAATAAATAATAATTCTGCTATAGTATATTTAAATTATGGTGATTTACAAATGCTGTTTGCTGCTGATATTGAATGGACTGCTGAACATAATTTCTGTTTTAGTAACTTATTGCAGGGTAATAAAGTTGATGTTTTGAAGGTTCCTCATCATGGAAATGATACTTCATCAACAACAGAATTTTTAAATGTTGTAAATCCACAGATAGGTATAATGAGCAGAGCACAAGAAAGTATTACTGAAAATATAGCTTATGGCAATCTTATTAACAAGGGAATAAGATTATATGAAACAAGTACTACAGATGGCATTGATATATATGGAACAAGTGAAAACTGGACTATTAATTAAAACTAAGAACTAAGAGAATTAAGAACTAAGAGTTTTGGAAAAAAATCTTTCATTTTTCTGAAAGAAAAATTTCCTAAAACTTTTAGTTCTTAGTTTTTAGTTTAATTGGTCAAGTTATGATTGAGCCTATGTTAATTAAAATGGTGGAATTGAGGTTTATAAATATAAGTTATATGTAATTATTATAATTATAATATGTGATTTTGATTTTGAATTATATAATTATAATGTATAATTAGGTTAATAATTAAACAAAAGAAGAAATTTTATATTTT
>CAZLOP010000266.1:0-2527 GCA_964561205.1 uncultured Clostridium sp.
CCTTTAGTCCCTTTTAATACATCTTCATATGCTGATTCAATCCCAGCTTTGCCTATAAGATCACTTGATACATCATATCCCATAAGTTCATATCTGTCCTGCTCCGAACTATTTATTGATGAAACATATCCAATAACTGATGACCCTAAATTTTTATAAGGATAATACCGTTTTGGAGAAAGATTAACATATATACCTGGAAGTTCATTTAATTTTTGATAAATTATAAGAGCAGTATCCCTCTTTATGTTATCTGCTATAGTTACTGATTTATATCCTTTAAAACTCTGCATTTTTAATGCATCTTTTATAACCATATACTGTCTTACATCATTAAGATCATATCCACTGCTTAATATTAAATCAAGGTGTTCTTTTCCAGTCATATTGTTATATTTCTCTCTGTTTGACTTTGAATTGTATTCAGAATCAGCCATTTCAATTAAATTATATGTTTTTATAAGGTGATAGAATGTATCTTCCGGGGTTATTTTTAATAATTCTTCATCAATAATGGCAGCCTGTTCATCACTTAATTCTTCTTCATTTTCAAATAATTCTTTTTTAATAACAGCATCGAAGCCTCTGTCTTTTTTAAATCTTAATTCCTCTGAATTTTGACTCTGTTTATTATCTGAATTATATTCAAAATAATAATTATTGTTATCTATTTTTAGAATCATGGTATCCTGAATAGACTCATTATTATTTTTAAAAATTTCAAAAATCTGTTTCATGGTATTATAGAAATTATTTGTGGCATCCTCTGTTACTGTATAAGTAATAGTATATGTATTTTTGTTATCTGCCAGTACGTTTCCTGAACTGTCATATATTCGTCCTCTTGGGGCTTTTTCAGAAATAAAGCGAGTTGATGTTTTATTTGCTTTTTCTTTGTAATTTTCATAATTAAAAATTTGAAGATATATCAGTTTTAATGTGATAACAGAAAAAATAATTATTAGTATTATGCCAAAAACTGAATATCTTGATATTTTCTTTTTTTTCTTCTTATTGTTTATCATTTTTCCTCCATAAGCAAGTCAATAATTATAATGTCATTTTTATCATTAGTAGTTTTTAGTGATAAAAGAAAGAATACCTCCTAAGTAAAATGTAACAAGCAACGATTATTAGTAAATTTACCTATTGAGATATTCTTATTATGCACTTTAATATTTAATATTATTTATCCTGGGATTTTTTGAATTCTTCAATTTCACTATTTTGTCTCTCTAAATATGGATTTTCAACAACATATTTTTGGAAGGTTTCTGATGATGCTGTATAATCCGGATAATTTTCAGTTAATTCTTTTTCAAAATAGGCTTCATACACAGACCTTACTATAGAAGCTATATTACCACCATGACCTCCATCAAATATAACAGCAACAACTGCTATCTCAGGGTCTTCTGCCGGAGCATAACTCACATAAGTAGCAAAAGGCTGTCTTCCTATTTCCAGCTGTTTTTCCGAAAAATCCGCTGTACCAGTTTTACCTGCTGTATTTATTGGAAACTGGCTGAATACTGATGAAGCAGTTCCTCCCTCTTCATTATTAACAGCTGTCATTCCTGCACGTACAGCAATTTTGGTACTTTCAGACATGGATATTGTATTTAATATCTCTGGTTCATATTTTTTTATTACATTACCTTCACTATCTGTAACATCATTTACAAGGCTTAATTTATACCTTGTACCTCCATTAGACAATGCTGTTATATAAGCAGCCAGCTGAACAGGTGTAAAGTTATTCATTCCCTGCCCTATTGAAGCATATACAATTTGACCTGGTGATTTTATTTCTGTACCCTTATCACTTATTGTAAAGGCTGCAATATTATTTGCAATAAGCGATGCCTGCCTGTCATAATTTACTTTTGCTCCCTTTGATTCATACTGTCTGACTCTTTCCTTATAGGTTTCAGATTTATTCATTAAAGCCAGTACATCTGGTTTTATCTCCTTAGCAAAACCATCTATATCCCTTACTTCTTCATCAGTCCCAACCTTATCTAAAGTTAATGTTACCTTCTCCTTTATTTTTTTCTTAAGTGCTGCTACATCCTCAGGGTCATCATCATTTACTCTTATATCAAAACTTACATAACTGCTGCTGTTTCCTGGATAATAACCTGATTCCAAGTAATCTACTAAGTAGTACAAAGCACTTGATTTTACATTATTTTTCCACGATTTAAAATTATATGTCTGTCCAAAATTTTCACTAATTTCAATTCCAGTGCTGCTTTTAGTACTGCTTTCTTCAGGCTTACATCCAAGCCCAAACTGCCATGCATATTCTGCCAGAGAATCTAAAGCTGATATATTTGAACCATTTTTCTTATACATTCTATATGCAACTTCATAAAAATAATAGTTTACTGATTCAGCAATTGCCTTAGTCAAATCTACAGGACCTAAAACAATTCCATATTGAAGATACTCTATTGATGAAGGATCAAAGGCTGTACCAAATGTTTCTGGATGCTCTGTAAATTTTCCCTTATCAACTATTATA
>CAZLOP010000267.1:0-2522 GCA_964561205.1 uncultured Clostridium sp.
GCAGAAATATTGTCTGTAGCAGTTACTTTTATAATGATTTTAAAAGAATTAAGAAAATTTAAGTAAAGAATTTAAAGAAAGTGGTTATAGGTGGAATTATATATTGTATAATTAAAAAACATAAATATGAATAGTCATACAAAGAGGATTTGTATAATTAAGCAAACTGTTATGGAATGAGGTTTATTCTATAACAGTTTGCTTTTTTTGGTAAAATTAAGAATTTAGAAGTTATATAAAATATTTTGCGCTTTTGAAAACATATGTTCATTTAGGGTATAATTATAGTATTAAGAAATTATGAGGAGGAATTCATATGAGAATACTGCATACTGCAGACTGGCATCTTGGCAAGAATTTAGAGGGAATAAGCCGAATGGATGAGCAGGAAAAATTTCTAAATGATTTTGTAAATATAGTGGAAGAAAATAATATAGATTTAGTTATTATTGCGGGAGATGTGTATGATAGCTTTAATCCTCCGGCAAAAGCTGAAAAAATGTTTTATGATACATTAAAAAAAATATCAAAGAATGGTGACAGACTTACCCTTGTTATAGCCGGAAATCATGACAGCCCTGATAGGCTTGTAGCAGCTGGACCTCTTGCTCGTGACCATGGAATTATTATGTGTGGAACTCCCAAAACTGTTGTACAGATTGGAGAATATGGAAAGCATAAGGTAATTGATTCTGGAGAAGGATATTTAGAAATTGAAATAAATAATGAAAAAGCAGTAATACTTACAGTACCATATCCAAGTGAAAAGAGACTTAATGAAGTTATATATGATTATATGAGTGAGGAAGATGAAAAAGTAGATTCTTATAGTGATAGAATATTTAAGCTATTTGATAATTTAAAAGTACATTTCAGGGAAGATACAATTAATCTTGTTGTAAGTCATTTATTTGCAATGGGAAGTGAAGAAAGTGGCTCAGAAAGAAGTATTCAGCTTGGTGGAAGCTATATTGTGGATGGAAAATGTTTTCCTAAAGAAGCGCAGTACATTGCACTGGGGCATGTTCATAAACCTCAGATAGTTCCTGGAACTAATAAAAAGGCAAGGTATGCAGGTTCTCCGCTTCATTATAACAAGAAAGAAATAAGCTTTATAAAGAAATGCTTTGTTGTAGAATTACATCCAAAAGAAGAATGTAACATTGAAGAAATTGAATTAAAGGTGTATAAACCTATTGAAATATGGAAATGTTATTCTATTGAAGAAGCCATATAAAAATGAAGTGAAAATTCAGAAAAAAATTGTTATGTATACTTGGAAATACAATCTGACAGATATATTGCTGAAGATGAAATTAAAGAAATGAAAAGTTTTAAAAAAGATATTTTAGAAATAATGCCTAAAATAAAAAACAAATTACAAGATGACAGTGATTTTGTTAATGTAAATGAGAAATCTTTTAGTGAAATTTTTGTGGATTTTTATAAGAAAGAAAGAGGAACAGAGCCAGAAAAAGAAGTACTGGATTTATTATTATCAATTATGAATGAGGAGGAAATGGAAGATGAAGCCAATAAAGCTTAGTATTGAAGGACTTAACAGCTTTGAAGAAAAACAAATTATAGATTTTGAAGAATTAACAAGCTGTGGTTTTTTTGGAATTTTTGGTCCTACAGGAAGTGGAAAATCAAGTGTACTTGATGGCATTACTCTTGCCTTATATGGAAATATTGCGAGAAAAAGTTCAAATTATATTAATGTAAATTGTGACAGACTTAATGTGAATTTTGAATTTCAAATAAGTGCTGCAGAAGTAAAAAGATATATTGTAGACAGAGAATTTAGAAGAAGTAAAGAAAGCATAAGAGCGGGAAAATGCAAAATAGTAGATAAGGAAAGCGGCGATGTTTTAGCTGAAGGCACAAAAAGCGTTAATGCTGCAGTAGAAGAAATAATAGGTTTAAATCTTGATGATTTTACAAGGACAGTAGTACTTCCACAAGGTAAATTCAGCGAATTCTTAAAACTGGAAGGCAAACCCAGACGTGAAATGCTTGAAAGACTTTTTAATCTTGAAAAATATGGCGATGAACTTGGAATAAAGCTTTCAAGAGAAATTAATAAACAGAGAAATGATTATAATATATTAACTGGTCAGCTTTTAGGTTATGAAGATGTTACAGAAGAAAATATAAATGCAGGTAAAGAAAAGCTTAAAGAAATTATAGATAATATTACTATAATGAATGCAGAGTTTGAAAAATTAAAGAAACAATGTGAGGATGCAGAAACTTTATATAAGTTACAAAAGGAATTAAATGAGTATTTACAAAAGAAAGAAGAACTTTATAAGAAAAAAGAACAGTTTGATAAAATTGCAGAAGATATAAAAAAAGGTGAGGCTGCATCTAAAGTTATGCCATATTTAAGAGCATATGAAAGTACAATGGAAAGTTATAAAAAAAATGAAGAAGAACTATTTGAAATTAAAGAAAAATTTAAAACAGTAACTATAAGAAAAGGTGAAAATGAAAAAAAATATAAAATTATTAAAGAGAAA
>CAZLOP010000268.1:0-2516 GCA_964561205.1 uncultured Clostridium sp.
AGCTTATATTAAACCAGATGCAGTTGTTGTAATTAAAAATGGAGATGTAAGCATTCTTCCAATAAAGAACAAGAGTAATTTTGAAAATTTACTTAACATGGTTCCAGAAATTGTTTCAAAAGTTAATAAAAAAGAGAACAAAGAAGATAAGTCATCAGAAGAAAATGAAGATGATAAATAATAAATACACTTACTTATGAAAGAAGCTGTCACATTAATTTGTGATGGCTTTTTATTTAATTTACAATAGTAATAAGCATAATATTAAGCATAATATTAAAAAAGTAAAATAAAAAAATAAATGGAATATATTGACAACAAAAAAGCTAAAGTTTATCATAATAACTGTAAACAGACTTTCTACTGAAAAATATTAGATATGTTAAAAAAGGTAAGGAGCGGATGTGTATGGCCAAAATTGATAAACTATTATCTACAATTGATACAAAAAATTTTTCAGATATTCATATAACATCTGGGATGTCTCCAATGGCAAGAGAACATGGAAGGTTAATTAAGGTATTTGAAGATCCAATATCTTTAGAATTAGTTGACCAATATATAAAAGATTTAATTCCTAATAGGTACAATCTATTTCAAGAAAAAGGGGAAGTAGATTTTAAATATAATAGTCCTGCCTATGGAAACTTCAGAGTTAACGCCTATAAGTGTAAAGATGCTATAGGCATGGTAATGAGGGTTATTAAATCTGCTGTACCTAAAATAAGTGATATTACAAATCTTCCAGTATTAAAAAGCTTTACGACTTTAAAAGATGGACTTGTATTAGTTACTGGTCCTTCTGGTTCAGGTAAGAGTACAACATTGGCGGCAATGATAAATGAAATAAATAATACACAGGAAAAACACATAATAACTTTGGAAGATCCTATAGAGTATATTTTTGAAACTAATAAATGTATGATTAATCAAAGAGAAGTAGGCGAAGATACATTAAGTTATGCAGATGGTCTCCGTGCAGCATTAAGGCAGGATCCGGATATTATAATGCTTGGAGAAATGAGAGATACTGAAACAATAGAAATTGCATTAAGAGCAGCTCAGACAGGACATTTAGTTTTTTCTACATTACATAATATGGGAGCTGTTGCCAGTATATACAGAATAGTAAATGCATTTGACTTAAATTATCAAAATGAAGTAAAAATTCAGTTATCATCATTGCTTAGGGGAGTTATTTCCCAGACACTTATTCCTAATGCAAGTGGACATGGAAGAACAGCTGCAATGGAAGTCATGGTTTGTACACCAAGTATTAAGAACCTTATAAGAGAAGGCAGCTATGAACAAATAGAAAGTTTTATTCAGATGGGTGCTAAGTTTGGTATGCAGACTATAGAAGCTGATTTGAGAAGGCTTGTAAACAGTAATATAATATCAAGACGCGATTATGAAGAATGGATGAGAAATAATAAATAATAAATAATAAATAAAAATGCAGGAGACAGCTATGGAATTTATTTTAGTTATAATTTTAGGGCTGGTTGTTGGAAGCTTTCTCAATGTGTGTATCTTCAGAATACCTAATGAGGAATCTATATCATTTCCACCATCCCATTGTGGAATTTGTGGACATAACCTTTATCCCAAAGACCTTATTCCAGTATTTAGTTATATTTTTCTTGCTGGAAAGTGCAGATACTGTAAAAGTAAGATTTCTGTACAGTATCCATTTATAGAAATCTTAAATTGTTTATTTTATTTTTTCTTTGCACTGAAATATGGAATGACAATGCTCACATTAAAATATTGCATCATGGCATCAATTTTAATAGTAATTGGGATGATAGATTTAAAAACCCAGTATGTATATAGAAGTGTTACAGTAACTGGCGGAGCATGTGGGGCAGCATTTGCTGTTTGTGGATACTTTTTTAATGGAGATAACATTCTAAATTATGTATTAGGTGGATTAATTGGTGCATTAGTTATTGGTTTAATAGTATTCTTTACTCGTGGAATGGGTGAGGGAGATATTGAAATAGCTTTTATATGTGGTTTATTTCTGGGTTTAAAAGGAATATTGCTTACATTATTTTTTAGTGTAATTATTGGAGGAATAACAGGCTCAGTAATACTAATTATGAAATTAAAAAAAATAAAGGATAAAATAGCGTTTGGACCTTCATTAGCAATGGGAGCAATAATAACAGCTTTTTTTGGAAATGAAATAATAAATGCATATATCATTTTACTTCAATAAAAAGGAGCTGCCACAAATTAATGGGACAGCTCTATATTTTTTATATTTCATTAGTTGTTAAAAGCTTTGTATATTGCATCTATACCTTTTTCGAAATGAGAGTTTTCTATGCCGACAAGTATATTCATTTCACTTGAACCCTGGTCAATCATTCTGATGTTTATTTCTGCATCAGAAAGAGCTTTGAATATTTTAGCAGCAGTTCCTCTCTGCTTGTTCATTCCACGACCAACAGTGGCAATCATAGCCATTCCTGGATGTACTTCTATTGAATCTGGATTACAAGAAGCTT
>CAZLOP010000269.1:0-2491 GCA_964561205.1 uncultured Clostridium sp.
GAAGGTGTATCTTTTTATCCATATAGTGCTTATAGATCTTACAAATCACAAGATATTATTTATAATAGATATGTTAATAAAGATGGGGTTAAAAAAGCAGATACTTATTCTGCAAGACCAGGACACTCTGAACATCAAACTGGACTTGCTGTTGATATAAGAAGTACTGGATATTATGAACTATTAGATAAACATTTTAATTGGTTAAAAGATAATATTCACAAATTTGGTTTTATCATTAGATATACAAAAGATAATGAAAATGTTACTGGTTATCAAGAAGAACCATGGCATTTAAGATATGTTGGTATTAATCATGCAACTAAAATTCATGAATTAAAAATTACATATGATGAATATTATGATTTATATTTAAAACAATATTAAAAGGTAGAAAATTTATTTTTCTACCTTTTCAAATCTATATTTCAGACTCACTTACCATCAACAATGATTTTAATAATCATTATTTTAAAATGTTTAGATTTTTATCAAACTTGTAACTTATTCATCTTTTTTTGCTTTTTTAAATATTTTCTTAGTAGTTTTTTCTTCTTTTTTATCTTTTCCAGCAGGAATAGGTAAAGTTTCTTTACGAGATAAGTTTAATCTTCCTCTATTATCAAAACCTAATGCTTTAACTCTGATTTCGTCTCCTACTTTAAATAAGTCGCTTGGTTTATCTACTCTTTCATGTGCTAAATGAGAAACGTGACATAATCCTTCACATCCAGGCCATAATTCTACAAAACATCCAAAGTCTTCAACTTTAACTATTTTTCCAGTGTATATAGCTCCTTCTTCTACTTCTTTAACAACACTTTCAATCATATCACGAGTTTTTGTAATAACTTCTTTATCACTATGATAAATTGTTACTTTTCCATCATCTTCTAAATCTACTTTAACAGCATCCTTATCATTAACTGTTTTTACATTACTTGCTTCTAAAATGATTTTTGTAATTACATCTCCACCACGACCAATAACATCTTTAATTTTTTCTGGTTTAATATAGAATGTCTCAACTTTAGGAGCATATTCACTTAATTCTTCTCTAGGTTCTTTAATTACTGATTCCATGAAGTCTAATATTTCCATACGAGCTTTTTTAGCTTGCGCTAAAGCTTCTTTTAGGATGTCTTTTGTAACTCCTTTTATTTTGATGTCCATTTGTAATGCTGTGATACCTTTACGAGTACCAGCAACTTTGAAGTCCATATCTCCCATGTGATCTTCTAATCCTTGAATATCAGTTAATATTGTATATTTTTTACTTGTGTTTGATGTTATTAATCCCATTGCAATACCTGCTACAGGAGCTTTAATAGGAACACCCGCTGCCATTAAACTTAAACATCCAGCACAAATTGTTGCTTGAGAACTTGAACCATTACTTTCTAAAATTTCAGAAACAACTCTTACTGTGTAAGGGAATTCTTCTTCGCTAGGCATTACTTGAGCAAGTGCTCTTTCTCCTAATGCACCATGTCCAATTTCTCTTCTTCCAGGAGCACCATAACGTCCTGTTTCTCCTACAGAAAATTGTGGAAAGTTATAATGTAACATGAAACGTTTCATATCTTCAATCCCAAGTCCATCTAATACTTGATGTTCTCCTAATGCACCTAATGTTGTAGTTGCAAGTGATTGAGTTTCTCCACGTGTAAATACTGCACTACCATGAGTTCTTGGAAGTAAATCAATATATCCACTAAGTGGTCTAATTTCATCCATTTTTCTTCCATCAGGTCTAATTTTTTTCTCAGTAATTAATCTTCTAACTTCTTCACCTTCAATTAAATCAACAACTTTTTTAACGTCTTTAAGTTTTAATTCAATTTCTTCATCTTCAGCATAAACTTCAGTAAAGTTTTCTAATGTTCTTTCTTTTACTTCATCTATTGCCGCATATTTAGCTAATTTTTCTTTTATTTGAATAGCTTCTAACATATCTTTTGTAGCATATTCTCTAACAGCGTTCTCTACTTCTTCATTTATTTCTGCTAAAGGTAATTCTACTTTTTCATTTCCAATATCATCAATAATTTCTTGTTGGAATTCACATAATTTTTTAATTTGTTCATGTCCAAATAAAATTGCTTCCAGCATATCTTTTTCACTTAATTGCTCAGCACCAGCTTCAACCATACATACAGCATCGCGTGTTCCAGCTACTGTTAAATTAAGTGTACTTTCTTCCATTTGCTCAACAGTTGGATTTATAATAAATTCTTTTCCAATTTTTCCAACTACCACTCCAGCTACTGGCCCATCAAACGGAATATTTGATAATCCTAAGCACAATGATGACCCAAATAATGCTGACATTACTGGTGAATTATCTTGATCAACAGACATTACTGTATTTACTACTTGAATTTCATTTCTTAAAGCTTCATCAAACATTGGTCTTATGGGTCTATCAATAATTCTTGCAGCAAGTGTTGCTTCATCATTAGGTCTACTTTCTCTTTTTATAAATCCTCCT
>CAZLOP010000270.1:0-2484 GCA_964561205.1 uncultured Clostridium sp.
ATTTTAGCTGGTGCTAGGTTTGGTTGTTCAGCCAGAAGGCTGAACTGTTACATATAACTTTCAAATAATGGTCTAGTATGTTGATTTTTCTACATTAACAATGTTAATATAATAATATATTTGTTATAAGGGCAGGTGATAATTGTGAGCGGCATTGAAGATATTAAAATTGATGCATTAAAAAGTAATGAAAATTATAACAATACTTTAAACAGGGTTAAAGAAAAAATAAAATCCAAAGTTTTAGCTATGTCTACTAAGGAAGAACAGATACAATATGTTCAGCAGGAAAAAAACAGATATAAGCTTTTGAAAGAAACAGACAATACTTATGTAACCATAGCAATGATTACAGCACTATGTGCATTAATTTCAGTTATATTATTAAATGTTTTAAAATCTAATATTGTATTTTTGGTTTTATGGCTTGTAGCACTTGTTATTTTGCTTGGAGCTGTTATATCAGGACTTTTACTGAGCACTAATGGTAAAAAAATTAAGTATACTATCTTAATTATGGCATATGAGGAAATTCAGAATAAGATAGAAAATGGTACAGAAGTTGATACTAGTGAAGTTGTTATTACAAAACGTATTGATGCTTTAAAAGATGCTATTAATGTAGTTGAAGATCAGCTTAGGATGATTTATGCACTTCAAAAAGAAAGTAATAAAAAGAATAAGAAATAAGACAGCCATTAAGGCTGTCTTATTTCTTGGAATAGAATTAATATAAATGATTTCTTATTGCTTCTTCTAGAGTTATATTGTTTTTTCTTATGTCATAACTATTTTTTAAATTATTGTAAAGGGCAATGATACAGTCTTTGCCTAACATTGGATTATCTGCAATAAGCATTTCAAGGCAGTTTCTTTCTCTTGAAATACAGTATTCATTAACAAGATAATCATGAGCTATAATAAGAAGTTTCCATGTATCAGTATTAACTGATTTGATAACTCTGTTACGCCTTAAAACATTATCAATCTGCCTGAAAAGACATTCATATTCACTGTCGCAAGAGATGTTAGCATTTATAAATTCATATTCTCTTGGGTTTGAAAGGATTTTATCTCTATACTGAGTTAAAAATTTTAGCCCGTTTTTTAGCATATCATATGAACATTTTAAATTAATAGTGCCTTTGATTAACTCCTCAGGGACATCTTTTTTTAGAGAAGAATAATCAAATGTTAAAATGTCATTTGAATTTTTTTCGATAAAATCAATCCAATCTATATTTGTTATCATAGTAAACATTTACAACACCTCCCATAACCCTATGTTAATATTCTATTATAAATGAACTTATTTTAAAATGTATTTTTTAAAAAATAATAAATTTTTAATAATTTATTATAGGTTTTTCTTCAGCTAAATAGAAAAAGTAATGGATAAGGTCATTGTGTGTAAATATTTTATAATATATAATTTAAGTAAGGTTTATTTTAAAAAGGTTGGGATATAAATGGAGAACAATAATTTTAATACAAAAGATGTTATTTTTTCATTAGATATAGGAACTCGTTCAATTATCGGAACAGTTGGTATTGTAAAAGATAAAAAATATCAGGTTATTTGTGAAAAATATTTAGAACATGAAGAAAGAGCAATGGTCGATGGCCAGATACATGATGTAAATTTGGTTGCTCAGGTAGTAAATAAAGTTAAACTAGAAATAGAAGAAGAAATTGGGATGACTTTAACTCAGGTATCTATTGCAGCAGCAGGAAGATTTCTAAGAACAGTTGAAGCAAAGGCAGAAATGGACATAAGCGATAATGATGAAGAAGTAAACAAGGAAACAGTAAGAACATTAGAACTTAGTGCTGTAAAACATGCTGAAGAGAAAATAAATAAAACTGCACAGGGTAAACTTTATTGTGTAGGATATTCAGTAAAAAATTATTATTTAAATAAATATCTTATAGCTAATTTAATTGGACAGAAAGGTGATTCTATCGAAACAGAAGTTATTGCTACATTCCTTCCGCGTTCAGTAGTAGACTCACTTTATTCTGTTATGAATAAGGTTAATCTTAAAGTTATGAATCTTACTCTTGAACCAATAGCAGCTATGGAAGCAGCTATTCCTAAAAAATTAAGACTATTAAACATAGCTTTAGTTGATATTGGAGCAGGAACATCAGATATAGCCATAAGTTCAAAGGAAACAATAAGTGCTTACGGAATGGTTCCCCTTGCAGGTGATGAGGTAACAGAAGCAATTGTACAGGATTGTCTTGTTGATTTTAATACTGCTGAAGTTATAAAAAGACAATGTAAACAAAAAAATGAAGTAACCTATACTGATATTATGGGACTTGAAAATACTGTGACTTCTGAATCAATTTTAAAATCAATTGATGCTGTTGTAAAGAAACTTGCCTCAGAAATCAGCACAAAAATAATAGAACTTAATGGAGATAAATCACCAAGTGCTGTCTTTTTGGTTGGCGGAGGTGCCCACACTCCAGGTCTTA
>CAZLOP010000271.1:0-2483 GCA_964561205.1 uncultured Clostridium sp.
TGGTGCAGTATTTGTAATAAGGAATTAATAAAAATGCACAAAACATTAGGAATTGCCCTTGCTATAGCTGCATTACTACATATTCTTTTTTCTCTACAGTTTTTGTTTAAATATTACTAGGAAATATTTTGTTTACAACATATAGATAACATATGATTTCTAATAATTGAGGGGGAAATAAAAAATGATTGATTTTAATGGGGTTTCTTATAACTATGTGGATACAGAACAAAAGAAGAATTTAAAAGATATTAATTTAACTATACCTAAAGGACAGTTTATTTTAATAACAGGAAAAAGCGGATGTGGAAAAACTACACTTTCTCAGTGCATTAATGGACTTATTCCTTATTTTAATGAAGGAAAATTAGAAGGGGATATTTTTGTAAATGGAAATAATACAAAAGATATGAATATAGGCCAGATTGGACAAAAAATAGGTTCAGTATTTCAAAATCCAAGGACTCAGTTTTTTACAACAAGTACATTAGATGAAATTGCTTTAGGATGCCAGAATATGTCACTTCCAAGAGAAGAAATCTTAGCTCGTATTGAAAATGTATTACATTGCTTTAAAATAGAAGATTTAAAAGAAAGGAGTATTTTTCAATTATCAAGTGGAGAAAAACAAAAGGTTGCGTTTTGTTCCTGCTATATTATGCAGCCACAGATATTTTTATTAGATGAACCTTCAGCTAATCTTGATTTGAAGGCAGTTGAAGAGTTAACTGAAATATTGAAGGATCTTAAAGCAAAGGGATATACCATTGTAATTATGGAACACAGGTTATATTATCTTAAGGATTTAATAGACAGAGTTATATATATGAAAGAAGGAGAAATAGTAAAAGATTTCACAAGGAAAGAAGCTTTAAATCTTTCAAAGGATGAATTAGAAAATATGGGACTAAGAGTATTTGATTTAGATAAATTAAAAAATAATTATGATAAAGACCAATTAGATATAGAAAAAGATGATTTTATAAAATTGGAAATTGAAAAACTAAAATTTGATTATTGCAAAAAAAATAAGAAGGGTAATAGTTCTTTAAAAATAAATAATGGAGAGAACAAAAACAGAAATGGAAAAACTTTGCTTGAAAATATTAATTTTAAAGCACAAAGTGGAGATATTATAGGAATTATAGGTAAAAATGGAGCAGGAAAAACTACTTTGGCTAGAATATTAAGTGGTCTTTTAAAAAATAATGAAGGAGTTATAAAAGTAAATGGAAAGGTACTTAATGAAAAGGAAAGACTAAAAACAACATATTTTGTTCTGCAGGATTCAGATTACCAGCTTTTTACAGACAGTGTTGAAAAGGAATTAACTTTAGGTAATGAAGGAAGAAAAGGTTTAAAGGAAAAAGGAGAGAAAATTCTTGAATATTTAGGATTAAGTGATTATTTAAAATGTCATCCTGCAGCACTTTCAAGAGGACAGAAACAGAGGCTGACTATTGCAGGAGGATTGCTTAGTGAGGCACCAATACTTCTTTTTGATGAGCCCACAAGCGGTCTTGATGGTGAAAGTATGCGTGAAGTAATAAAGCTGATTAAGGATATAAGAAAAAGTGGAAAAATAGTATTTGTTATTTCTCATGATTATGAATTTTTAAATAGATGCTGTACATCTATATTAGAGATTAAAGATGGAATAGTTGGTGAAAACTTTGAACTAAAAGAAGAAAATTTAGAAAAACTTAAAAAATGTTTATTTAGAGAGGAGGAATGATTATGAAAGAAAAGATTTATATAGATCCAAGGCTTAGATTAATTTTGGTTCCCCTTGTAGGAATAATTACTTTTTCTACAACTGATAAATTATATTTTATGGTACTAGCTTGGGGAGTGGCACTTATAATGTTTCTTTCAGGAGTAAAAAAAACAACAGTCAAGTTACTTGTATTAGTAATGGGAGCATTCTTATTGCAGATACTTTTAGAAAACTTAGAAATACCAGCTTTAGGCACTCTTGTTATAGCCATACTTTATGTGTTACAGCGATTTATGCTTTTTGCAATGCTTGGTGCATCTGTTTCTAAAACATTAACTATAGGAGAAATAATATGTACCATGGAAAAGCTAAAAATACCAAGACAGATAGTAATTCCTATTGCAGTAACTTTAAGGTTTGTTCCAACTATAAGACAGGAATTTGGCTACATTAAAGATTGTATGCGAATTCGTGGAATTGAATGTGGGTTTATTGAAAGTATGATTCATCCAATAGTATGGATAGAGTATCTTTTAGTACCAATACTTATGAGGAGTTTTAAAATTGCAGATGAATTGTCAGCAGCAGCTATGGTAAGAGGCATAGAGTGCCAGGGAGAAAAAACATTACTATATGATTTTAAATGGAATGCATTAAGCACAATAATACTTATAGCATTTGTGGGATATGGAATTGGAATATGTTTATTGTAGTTGTAAATAACTAATAGTTAAAAGTTAACATAATAAAAAAATATATAAATTAA
>CAZLOP010000272.1:0-1560 GCA_964561205.1 uncultured Clostridium sp.
ACTCTTACCTTTTACTTCTTACCTATTACTTAGTTAAATTCTGATTTATATAAATATTAAAGAATAGAACAGATTTTAATGCGACAGTATCTATAATAATATTGCATGGATTTTACTTATTATCTGGAATAAAAATTTGAATAAAATATAAGTTTATGGAAATAATATTAGGTAATTTTACAAAAATTATAGTCATAGAACATTTAACCATTGTATGGTATAATTACCATAAGAATTTGGTTTTGAGTATAGGAGGCGGTATATCTTATGTTAAAAAGAACAAAAAACCTAACAGCTTTATTAATAAGTGCAGTTTCAGCAGCAGCATTTTTACCAACAGGGGTAATGGCTGCAGATAAAATAAAAACATTAGAAGGTACAATTAATAATGCAGTTGCATTTAGAGAAGGAAAATTTTACATAGATGGAGAACCTGATGATAAGGATGAAGAAGTTTATTATTTAAGCAATGGTTCTTATTCAAAATTAAAGGATATTGATGTTAATTCAGATGTAGAAATATATAATAGCAAATATTTAAATATAGATAGTGGTGATTATTATATTGATTTATCAAATGGACACATTACTGATGATGAAATGGAAGACGAAGATGAAGATAATGCATCAGAAGCTTTAAGAAAAAAAGTAAAAGATGACAATGATAAACGATATGCTGAAAATGACAGCAAAAACTACAAAACTTTATCAAAAATACCTGGAAATAAGTTTTCTGAGCTTTATTATAAAACAACTTATGAGCCTTATAAAAAAAGTTTATCATTAAATGGTGAAGCATCAGCTTTAACTGTTTATACAGATGCTTCAGGAAAATATATTGATGCTGATTATAATGTAGGTTCAATAAGAGTTAAATTAAAAGACAACAGTTCTGCAAAAATTACTAATACAAATAAAGATGATGATGGAGTAAGAGCAAGCGTATCAAATATAAAGGAAATTGGTCAGGATTCTTCTTATATTTACAGATTAGCAGATATTACAGTTAATTCATTAGATGCAGGCAGTGCCATAAGTCAAATAAATGGGTTAACTATAGAAGACAGTACTGATTTATTTAAAGCTTCAAATGATGGGAAAAAAGTGACCTTTAGAGCAGTACAGCAGATATCAAAGGCTCAGTCATCAGATGATATTGATGGAATTAAATATGCAAAAAATGTTACAAACTATTTCTTATCAGATGTTGATGGGGATATAATAACATTATTAGATGAAAATAATTTTTCTGTTGCTGATGGAAAGATATTATGCTATTCAGCAGACAATAGCGGAATTACAGTACAAAGTTTTACATTAAAGAGCAAAGGGTCAATATATTATCTTGATGAAGATGAAAGTGATGAACTTGATTTAAATGATGGTGAAAATTCATTTGATGTGGATGTTAATGGAAACATATGGGCAGTAAGTGATGATTATTTATATAAGTTTGATAATAGAGGAACATGGGATAAGGTAAATAAAATAGATTCTAATATTACCCATTTAAGTGTTTACAATAAAGATAACATTATTATGTGGAGTGATGATGAAGAT
>CAZLOP010000272.1:1570-2472 GCA_964561205.1 uncultured Clostridium sp.
ATAGGTTCATCTAAAACCAGTACAGCATCAGATACAGATGCTTCTGATAAGAACAATAATACTGCTGATACTAATAATACAGCTTTACAGGGATGGCATTTTGAAAGCAATGGATGCTGGTATTATTATAATAATGGTACAAAAGTTACAGGATGGTACAAAGAAGGCGAAACATGGTACTATATGGATGGAAACGGCATAATGCAGACAGGATGGCTTAAATATAATGGTACATGGTATTACCTAAGAACATCAGGAGCTATGGCAACAGGCTGGATTAATGATGGCGGCACATGGTATTATTTAAATAGTGCAGGTGCAATGTTATGTAATACAACAGTAAATGGATATAAATTAGGGCCAAGTGGTGCATGGATTAAATAATTAATAGGTGCTATAATAAATTTACTCCATGTAAAGTGAGGTGTAAAAATGGATAATGAAATATTAAATCAATTAAAAGAATTATTTAAGGGAGAATTAGAATCAATTAAGGAAATAATTAAGGATATTCAAGCAGAGCAGAAGAAAACTAATGAAAGATTAACTAGTCTTGAAGAAGGGCAAAATAGAATTGAAAAGAAAATTGATAGTGTTTATGACCAAACAGCAGATTTAACAGAGTTTAGAACTGATACCACTAATAAATTAGATAAATTAATAAATGTGACTAAAGATAATTGTTATGAGATAGCAAATTTAAAAATAGTAAAATAATATATTAATTATAATTAGAGCGCTCATTTGTTGGTGCTCTTTTTTTAACGTATAGGAAATTATAAACTGTTTATTTAATAAAAAGTTATGCAAATAGAGGCTTTAGCAACTTAAAAAGTTCAATACGTTAAAAAAAATTGTAGTCCCACAAAAGAACCCAAAAGCAAGTTTTGGAACCTTTTGTA
>CAZLOP010000273.1:0-2456 GCA_964561205.1 uncultured Clostridium sp.
TTTATTTTTAATAATACATCTCCTCTGTGAACCTGCTGACCAACTTGTACATTTACAGTCTGAACAGTTCCACCAATTTCAACAGACACATTAGTTTCTTCCTTGGCTTTTGTTGTACCTGTAAATGTATTTGTATTTTTAATTTCTCCACTTCCAACTGCTTGTACAGTTACTGCTATAGATTGTTCTGGCTCTTCTACCTGTTTATTACATCCAATTAATGAAAGTGATGCAGTAATTATTAATATCAATGCTAATTTTCTTTTCATAATTTCCTCCTCTATTTCAAAGTAACTAAATATTCTATCTAATATTTTACCAATTAGCTTAAGTTTACTACTATCAATAATAAGATATAGTTCTTATTTTTTTCTTAACATAAACTTAATTACTACTTATATTTTTATAACCAAATGTTATTGCAATAATAAAATTACATCCTTAAATATTGTATACTATGCATTTTTAATTGCAATATGCAGTTAAAAAAATCACTTATTTTTAAGTATATAATGATTATAATTTCATAACTATTATGAGTCAATAACTTTTTTCTTGTAGTTGTAAATTTCATATAATATAATAGTTTTGAGAAATAATTCTATTAAGGAGTGTCTATCTATGAATGCTGATTTTTTAGATAATCTAGTAGAAGATTTATTTGAATTTTTAATATTAGCCAGAAATAACCTAATAAATGAAAACGAATTTATAAAAAATTTCCCAAACCCTCCAAATGAAGTGAAATCTTTTATAGATAAATACCCCATGCCGCCTTCTCATATAAAAGTAATTATTTATCTTTCAAGTGTAAAAAATGCTTCTATATCTCAGGTTTCATCAACATTAAATATCACTAAATCAAATACCACTCCAATAATTGATAAATTAATATCATATGGACTAGTGGAAAGATACACTGATCCTTCTGACAGACGAATTGTTCGAGTTGAATTAACATCTAGTGCTTTAAGCATATTTAATAAAATGAAAAATGCTTTTAAAGGCAAATTGCTTAAAAGAATTTTAGTTCTTGATGATACTGATTTATTAAAAATACATTCATGTATTTGTGAGTTAAATGTAATATTAAAAAAACTAAAAGACTCAAATAAAAAATGAGGAAGAATTATCTCCCTCATTTTTTATAATATATTTTATTCATATCTAAGCGCCTCAATAGGATCAAGTTTTGCAGCTTTTTTAGCTGGATAGTATCCAAAGAACACTCCAATTGCCATTGAAAATATAAGACTTATAAATACTGTTCCTATAGATAAAGAAAACGGATTGTCCATTATTTTACATGCAAGTGCTCCTAAAGCAATGCCTAAAGAAACTCCTATAGCACCACCAATTGCACATATTATAACAGCCTCTGTTATAAACTGCATTCTTATATGTGAGCCTTTTGCTCCCAATGCCTTTCTTGTTCCTATTTCTCTTGTTCTTTCAGTAACAGAAACAAGCATTATATTCATAACTCCTATTCCTCCAACTAATAAAGAAATTGCTGCTATAACAGCAATAACGCCTTCAATTAAATTAAGCTGCTGAGTAAATAATTCCATTTCATCTTTATATGTCTGACATTGTACTTCAAAATTTTTATTATTTCTATATATTTTATCAAAGTAAGCTTGTATCTCTACAACTAATTCATTAGAATCAACCTCATTCTTTGGTTTAATCTGTATATAATTAAAATTTTTCTGTTTCTGTCTTAATATCTCCTGTCGTGTAGTTACTGGAATATACATATCTGTTTCCAAGTCTTCATCAGGCCCAATAGAGCCAGCCATTCCCATAGACTTTTCATATTTATATACACCAACAATAGTAAACACTTGAGTTTCTTCATCTATTTGTAATGTAATTTCCTTTCCTATTGGATTTGTATTACTTTTAAATACTCTGCCTGTTAATTTATCAGAAACTACTGCTACTCTTCTATTACTTTTTACATCTTTTTTTGATATATATCTTCCTTTTTGTATTTTTACTTTACTTATGCTTCCATAATCCTCATTAGTTCCACTTAAACTTATATTGGCAGTTTTTCGTGTCTTCCCTTTTACATATCCACTTTCTCCCCATCCTTCTTGTATAGATATTCCTTCAATTTTGTTGGAGAACTTTTCCCTAATATTATCAACATCATCCATTGATATCATATCACTATCTTCCAGCTCCACTGATACTGAAGTCTTTTGATTAATATAACAATCAATGTTTGAAAACCCATATTGCTCCATATTTTTTAACTCAGCCAGCTTCATGCTTTCTCCAATAGATACAATAGCTATTACTGATGATATTCCAATAATTATTCCAAGCATTGTTAATAATGATCTCATTTTATTAGATTTAAGACCTGCTATAGCAAGCATTACATTTTCTTTTATAAACATGACTTTTCCTCCTCTTGGAAATGCCTTTTATAATTACTATTAATT
>CAZLOP010000274.1:0-2456 GCA_964561205.1 uncultured Clostridium sp.
AACAAGTCTTATTGTATATGGAAACTCATCTTCACTTGGAATTAATGGTTCTAAAGCACGTTCTGCTAAAGCACCATGACCAATTTCTCTTCTTCCTGGTCCTCTTAGTGGTTTCACTTCTCCTGTGCTGTATCCTGGGAAATTATAATGATGTATATATCTTTTTGATTCAGCTTCATCTACACCATCAAGTATCTGAATATCACCTATTGAACCTAATGTAGCAACAGTCATAACCTGAGTTAATCCTCTTGTAAATAAACCTGTTCCATGAGTTCTTGGAAGTAATCCAACTTCACATCCAAGTGGTCTTATTTCATCAAACGCTCTTCCATCTGGTCTGCGTTTTTCATGTAAAAGCATATTTCTTACTACTTTTTTCTGCATAGTATAAAGAATTTCCTTAATGTCTCCGGCCTTATCTTCATACTTTTCGCCAAATGCTTCATTTACCTTTTCATAAACAACATCAACAGCTGCATTTCTTTCATCTTTATCAGTAATATGCATTGCTTCAAATACCATATCACCTGCAAAATCTTTTATTTCTTTTTCTAATTCTTCGTCTGGTTTATATAAAACTGGTTCTTCTTTCTTTTTACCAAACTTAGCTACTGCTTCTTCCTGGAATGCTATGATTTTTTGACATTCATCAAAACCATATTTTATGGCATCAATCATAGTATCTTCATCAATTTCGTCTCCACCAGCTTCAATCATCATTACTTTTTCTTTAGTTGCACATACAGTAAGTGCTAATGTGCTTTTCTTTCTGCCTTCTGAATCTGGATTTGTAACAAACTTACCATCAATTATTCCAATCTGAACACCAGCAACTGGAATTGTATATGGTACAGTTGAAAGACATAATGAAAGAGATGCTGCATTAATTGCTAAAATTTCTGGAAGTACATCATGTTCTACAGACATTACAGTACATACTACCTGAACATCATTTCTATATCCCTTTGGGAATAGCGGTCTTATTGTTCTATCTACAGCTCTTCCATGTAAAATAGCCTTTTCAGATGCTCTTCCTTCTCTCTTTATAAAGCCGCCTGGAATTTTTCCTACTGAATACAATCTTTCTTCATATTCAACGCTTAATGGAAAAAAGTCTATTCCTTCTCTTGGTTCTTCTGATGCATTTACATTTGTCATAATTACAGTATCACCATAACTAATAAAAGTAGCTGCACTAGAAAGCATACCAGTTTTTCCGAATTCAACTTTTAATTCTCTTCCAGCAAATTCTGTACTTAATACATGATTCATACCTATACCTCCTTTGGGTATGCAAAACTTAATAATTTTAATGTTTTTAAAATAATAGAGCGGAAAACTCCGCTCTTAAAATTATCTTCTTAAACCTAATTCTTTTACGATAGCTCTGTATCTTTCAATATCCTGTTTACTTAAGTAGTTTAAAAGACCTCTTCTTTGACCAACCATCTTTAATAGACCTCTTCTTGAATGGTGATCTTTCTTATGAACTTTAAAATGTTCTTGTAAAGTGTTAATTCTTTCAGTTAATAATGCTATTTGAACTTCTGGAGAACCAGTATCATTAGCCCCTCTTCCAAACTTTTGAATTATTTCTAATTTTCTTGCCTTATCCATTATAAATACCTCCGTGTATTTTATTATTATCGCCTAATTCCAAGTAAAAAGATGGCACCTTTAAACTTAGCATTAGGTTCCTTTTGTATTATAACAAAAGGAAGGATTATTGTAAACTAAATTATTATCATAATAATTGTTATTACGCATTTTCAGCAAATTTTTTATCTTTTTTTAGCTGATTCTTTAAATCGTCCAAAGAATTAAATTTAACCATGTTGCGGATTTTCTGAATAAATTTAATTTCTATCTTCTGATCATAAATATCTTCATTGAAATTTAAAATATAAGTTTCTATGGTTATTTTTTTTCCATTGACTGTAGGATTATCACCAATATTAGTTATACCTTTATATATCTTATTCTTAACCAAAACATTAGTGTAATATACACCTACTTTAGGTACAATAATTTCACTGTCCATATCTAAATTTGCTGTAGGAAAATTTATGGTTCTGCCAATTTCTCTGCCATGAACGACCTTTCCACATATGCTGTAATTATCACCAAGCATATCATTGGCTTTAAAAATCTCACCCTCAAGTAATGCATTTCGTATTCTTGTACTGCTGATTGCAGACCCTTCATAAACATAAGATTTCATTATATATAATTCATAATTATATTTTTCCGCAAACTTACGAAGAAGATTTACATCCCCTAAGTTTTTATATCCAAATCTATAGTTAAAGCCTGCAATTATTCCTTTAACATTATATTTTTCAACAAGCATCTTAATAAAGTCCTCAGCACTATGCTTCATAAATTCTGAATCAAATTTCTGAAAACATAGAATATCTATATTATTTTTTTCTAAAACTTCAGCTTTTTTATAA
>CAZLOP010000275.1:0-2443 GCA_964561205.1 uncultured Clostridium sp.
ATTGTTAATATCAAATACTAATGATTTTCCACCTTGGAACTTACCATCTTTAGCTTCTTTAGTCATATCATAAGTAGCTTCTTTTACTTTCTTCATTGCAGAAGTTAAAATAACACTCTTACCATCTTCAGTAATACCATCATCATATTGATCACTGTCAACACCTATAATCCAAGCTTCTTGACCATTTTTCACTCTTGTTTTAGCTTCAGTTATAGCACCATTACCAACACCACCAGCTGCACAGAATATAGCCTTAACGCCATCATCGAACATAGCAGCAGCTAATTGTTGACCTTGTGCTGCATCAGAAAATGAACCAGAATAAACAACATGATTTGCATTCATAGTAACATTTGTTCCTAAATTTTCATTTGCATATTTAACACCTTGTTGGAATCCCCAATTGTATTTTTGAACTGGAGCACTTTCCATGCCACCTATAAATCCAGCTTCACCTTCTTTAAGCTGCATAGCTGCAGCAACACCTGCTATGAAACCTGACTGATGTTCTGCAAAGCTGATTGCAACTGTGTTTTCACCAACTTTTGCATTTCCCTTATCATCAGTTGGTTCACTATCAATAATTACAAATTTTGCATCTTTGTATTGATCTTGAGCCTTATATATTGCAGTAGCAAATTTGTAACCTGGAGTTACAACCATTTTATATCCTGCATCATAAAGATTTCCAATTTCTTTTAAATAGTCAGCTTCTGTTTCTCCACCTGGCTGAAGATATTTAATATCTGCACCAAAATCCTGCTGTGCTTTTTGAAGACCTTCCCAAGTACCTTGGTTAAATGACTTATCATCAATTGTTCCTGAATCTGTAACCATACCTGCTTTTATTGTGTCAGTTGCAGCAGCATCCCCACCTTCACTTTTAGCTTGATCTGCCCCAGTACTTCCACATCCAGCAAATAGACTCATTGTTAATGCAGCAATTGCAAGAGCGCTTAATAATTTCTTTTTCATGTACTCTCCTCCTAAATAAATATAACTTAAAATATTTAAAATCATAATAATGATTTCATTGCTAAATTTATGTAAATCACATAATAAATTAATAATTACATTTTTCTTTAGTTTTTAATAATAAAATTTATTACTTATTGCTTAATTTTAAACCTAGAAAAGCGCATTAGTTATTATTTCATAATAACTTTTATTTAATCATTCAGCCTTTATCATTTTAGGCTCAATTACTATCCTAGCTGTATAATTTATTTTATTATTAAATATATTACACAATAATTCCATTGATTTCTTTCCCAATTCCAATGGACATTCATCAATATATGTCATTTTCACACCTAACATATCAAGTATATCTACCTTATCAAATGCTATAACTGACAAATCCTTTTGAATTTTAAGTCCATTATCTTTTATACACTTAACAACTCCTATTGTCATTCTGTTACTACATACTACTAGTGCTGTAGGTCTTTGATTATAATCCATATTTAATAATTCTTCTGTTAATCTATATGCAGCATCTGTACTAAATTTCCCATTTAATATGTAATTATTATTAATCTTTATTCCTGCTTCCTTCAATGCTTTCTTATATCCTATTACTCTTTCAATTGAAGGCTCAGATTCAAGTATCCCTGTCATTATTGCTATCTTTTTATGTCCTTGTTTTATAAATTCGTCAGTTGCCATAAATCCACCCTGAACATTATCAACAAAAATTCCATTTAACTTTTTAAACTTCAAATCGGCACTAACAAGCACTATTGGAATATTTAAATTATTAATTACCTGCAAATATTCCTTATTATGTTTTTGTTGTCCAAATCCAGGAGTCATGACAATGCCCTTTATACGCTGTTCTTTTAAAACATATAATGCTTTAATTTCTTTTTCAAGAATATTATCACAGTTAAATAATATTATATTAAGATTATTCTTTTCTGCTATTTCACTTATACCTTTTATGAGTTTACCAAAATAACTATTTGTAACATCTGGAACAATTACTCCTATGGTATTACTTTCATTGGTTGATAAGCTTCTTGCTATGGCACTTGGAACATAGTTCATCCTTTTTATAGCTTCTTCAATTTTAATACGAGTTGATTCTTTAACATATCCAGAATTATTTAAAACTCTTGAAACTGTTGCTAAAGATACATTTGCTTCTTTTGCAATATCACTTATTGTAACTGCCATTGTTCCCTCACTAATAAAACACATTAATTATAAAGTGGTAGCGCTTTCATATTTATGATAATATATTCCAATGTTTTATGTCAATTAATAAATTAATATATTTTATATTAATTTATTTTAATATAAAATATATATCTTTTTTCTAGTATATACAATTAAGGAATTGTCGCATTAAACTTTTTACATTTATTAATATGCATACAAATCAGAATTTAATTAAGTAATAGGTAATAAGTAAGAGGTAAGAGTTTAGGGAATTTTT
>CAZLOP010000276.1:0-2440 GCA_964561205.1 uncultured Clostridium sp.
GTTTTACTTGAACTCATTTTCTGTTTTGTATTATAAAATTTTTTCAAACCTGAATAAATTAAGTTTATATTTTTCATCAAGTAATATTTTTTCAATTTTATGAAAAACTGCAGTTACTTGACATTCATTAACATAATTTTTTTTGTATTTTTCTTCCTTTATATTATTTAATTTTTCTGCATTAAATTCTTCATCAATAATGTTCCATGAAGTTATTTTATACTCCTGTCCATTTTTGTAAAATAAAAATTCATTACAATCCCCATCGCATGATCCATTATCAAGATTCTGGGGAATATTCTCTATGTCACTTTGTTGTATAATATTCAAAATTTTATTTACTGTTTCCTGTTTTAATTTATAGATTTCTTTTTTTACTTCAATATTTTGTATTACATATTCTGCATACTCCAAATTTCCATTATAATCTATCTGCACCTTAAAGCCTTCATACTGCCCATACTGACAGCATGCTGCATTACCTAATCTGTAAGAAAATATCACTCTGTTCATAAATAACTCCTTTTAAAACTTTATTTGATTAAAATATTATCTCTTAATAAAAATTATATCATCTATATACTATAGAAAAAATATTTAAACTGACATACATATGTCAGTTTAAATATGATATATTATAATTAAGCTAGTATATAGATATTAATTATTAGGAGCTGTAATTATGATAAAAGAAATAAATACAAAAGGCATACTTGTAAAAAACAAACAGCCTTCTGGATGGTTTGGCTGCAATTATCTTTTTAATATATACAGAGGATGTGAACACAGATGCATTTACTGTGACTCTAGAAGTCTATGCTATCAAATTGAAAACTTTGAAGATGTTCTTGTAAAAACAAATGCTCCAGATCTTTTAGAAAAAGAGCTAAAAAGCAGAAGAAAAAAAGGAACTATTGGAACAGGCTCCATGAGTGATCCTTATACTCTCTGCGAAAAAAAATATGGCCTTACAAGAAAATGCCTTGAAATAATAAATGACCATAAATACACAGTTCACATAACAACAAAAAGTAATCTTGTTTTAAGAGATGCTGACATTCTTCAGGAAATTAACAAAAGATATGCATCTGTTGCTATGACCATAACAACTTCTGATAATAATTTATCCAAGAAAATCGAACCTTGTGCACCATGTTCAGATGAACGCTTTAAGGCTTTAGGCATACTTTCCCTGTTAGGTTTAACTACAAGTATAACCCTTATGCCAGTCCTTCCTTTTATTGAAGACAATGAAGAGAATATTACTGAAATAATAAACAAAGCAGCTGCAAACGGAGTAAAACATGTAGTTCCCTTTCTTGGAATGACTCTTCGTGACCGCCAGCGTGCTTATTATTATGAAAAACTTGATATTCTGTTTCCTGGTACAAAAGAAAAATACATAAAAAAATTTAAAAGCAACTATACCTGTTATGATATAAATTATAAAAAGCTTATGGATATATTAAAAACTTCCTGCAGCAGACATAAAATTTCATTAAAAATGCCTTCATATGAAGAAAAGCTAAGTAATATCCAACTCAGCTTTTTAGATAGTTAATATCTGCTTTTCTTGCCTGACTGCATAAATCACGTACATTAAGTTTATATAGCCTGCCCTCTTTTATAAAATTACTGCCACACTGTCTAAACTCAAAGTTTGTATTTTGGTTTATGCACTGCTGCCTTAATGATAGTATCCATTCATAATCCAGAGGTCTTGCATATTTATCACTTTCTCCCCCTGCCACAACAAGTTCTATATTATTTAAATATTTTTCTATATCTATTTTTTCAATTAATGGCTGACATATAATATTTTTATGCTTAATTGGCATATCATTAAATAAACTGAGCCTATAATCCGCATTTTTTTGATTTTCAACTGTGCATCCAATTATTACATTATCATAACCTTCACCCCAGTCTTCTGGTATACATTTTTCAAACCTGTCTATTCTTTTTGTTAAAAATAGAAATGTTAAATCATTTCTTTCCTTTATCATGTCCCAGCATTCTTTTCTCCACTCATCTGCTTCTTCTATAAAAAAATCAGTTGAAAAGCAGAGATATACAATCTGTCCTGGCTTAACCTTATATTCACCTTTCTTGTTTTTTGCTATAGGTGCATGAAACTTTTCCATCTTAACAATTTTATCTGTATCTACATTTCTCTTTGCATCACCCTTATGTATGTAACAAAACTTGCATCCCTCACTATACTTATGACATCCACGCCATGGATTCCACATAACCAAGATAACCACCCACTTTTTTAATATACCTTTATTATAATATATATTATATCCTATTGTTTGTCCTTTTTTATCCTTTATTTCCATACAAAACAATATTCATATAGCAATTTCTCAAATATATTATTTATATAGCATTTTTCACATTCTCATATTTGCTAAGTGTTTAATTTTTCATCAATATA
>CAZLOP010000277.1:0-2438 GCA_964561205.1 uncultured Clostridium sp.
AAGCATTTACTGGTCCTTCCCCTTCTGCTGCTGTCATCTCTGTTTTATTATCTACAGTAACATTAATTACTGCTGTTGAACTAAATATATCAGAATTATATGGCTGTTCCCCTATAATCTTAAAATGATTTAGTTTAAAGAATGGCTTATATTTACCAATCATTTTTCTTATTATTAATTCAACTGTACCTTCGGCACCTTCAAATTGATAACCCTCATATTCCAGCTCTTTCAATCTATCTGTAATTTTTTGTACTGCTTCATCATCTTTTGAAACATTTGGGAAAATTTTTCTTATTTCCTGAAGTATTGTGCTTTTGCCACTAACTTCAGAAACTAAAAATCTTCTCTTATTACCAACTAATGCTGGATCAATGTGCTCATAAGATTTAGGTGATTTTGTAACAGCATCAATATGCATACCACCTTTGTGAGCAAATGCTGAACTTCCTACAAAAGGACTTTGATCCTCTAATGTAATATTACATATTTCTGAAATTGCTCTTGATGTCTTTGTTAAATCAACTAATTCTTTATTACCTAAAACATCACATTTAAGTTTTAATTTTAATATTGGAATTATACTGCTTAAATTTGCATTTCCACATCTTTCCCCTATTCCAACAAAAGTCCCCTGAACATGTGATGCTCCTGATTGTACTGCTATTACTGAATTCGCAACTGCTATCCCCATATCGTTATGACTATGAATACCTATATCTACAGAAACATTCTTCTTAACTTCTTTTGTTATTTCAGATATTTCATGTGGAAGCATTCCGCCATTTGTATCACACAGAACAACACATATAGCCCCTGCCTGTTCTGCACATTTTACTGTTTGAATTGCATATTCTTTATTTGACTTATAGCCATCATAAAAATGCTCTGCATCAAATATAACTTTTTTCCCATTATCACAAAGATATTTTATTGTGTCTTCTATCATTTTTAAATTTTCATCTAAAGAAGTCTTTATAATATCTGTAACCTGAAAATCCCATGACTTACCAAAAACAACTACATTTTCACATTTTACTGAAAGAAGATCTTTTAAATTTTTGTCTTCCTGTGGTGTAATATTAGGTCTTCTTGTAGAACCAAATGCTACTATTTTAGAATATTTTAATTCTATATTATCTATAGAATTAAAAAATTCCATATCTTTTGGATTAGAACCTGGATTTCCAGCTTCAATATAGTCAATTTCCATTTCATCCAATAATTTTACAATTTTTATCTTATCATCTATTGAAAATGAAATTCCATGACCTTGTGCCCCATCTCTTAGAGTAGAATCAAATATCTTTACTGATTTATTGTCCATATATTTAATCCCCCTTATATATTGCAATTACTTATTAATTTACTACTATTTAATAATATTTTTTATGGTTCTTTCTCCTCTTTCAAGTGCTGTTACACCTGTTCTTACCAGCTCTTCTATTCCATACTCTTCCATCAAATTAATTAATGCATTGATTTTATTTTCATCACCAGTCAATTCAATTGTAAGAGTATCTGTAGATAAATCTACAATCTTACTTCTGAAAATCTTAACTGTTTCATTTATTGCTGATCTATTTTCTGCATTAGCTTTTACTTTTATAAGTACAAGTTCTCTGTATACTGAATTATTTTTATCAAGATTTTCTACAGTTAATACCTCTTCTAATTTGTTTAATTGTTTTTGTACTTGCTCAAGTACATCTTCATCACCCATCAATGTTATTGTCATTCTTGAAATTTCAGGTTCTTCAGTTCTTCCTACTGTCAAGCTGTCAATATTGTATCCTCTTCTTGAAAATAAACCACTTACTCTACTTAAAACTCCTGATGAATTTTTTACCAAGACAGATAATACGTGCTTATTCATATAGCTCCCTCCTAAAAAATGGCTAAAAAAAATCCACCCTTAATGATATAAATCATAAGAAGTGGGACATAATTCCGCCTTACATAATATCACTAGGTTCCAACAAACCCTTGCATATAACGGATGCACACCGGACATCTTTTACTAAAGAATAAATTCTCTTTCTCGATTCTGCTCTAGAGTGATAGTTGTAAAAAAGAAGTACCGATTCTCACCATACATCGGCTCTCTGAAACTTTTTATAATTTACAATTGTCTCCTTCATTGCATTTTTATTAAAGGTTATATTAAGTTTTCCTCGTTATGTTATAGTTTACTCTTGAAAATAATGGCTGTCAATAATATTATATTTTTTTTACATTCTGATTTTTTCATCAAAGCATTTACATGATTTTTTATTAATTTATTATCAAAAATATATTTTTTTTATTATTTTTCCAAACATTCTACATTATAATTATTATATTCCTCTAAATATTTTTTAACATATTGTAATTCATAATCTTCTTTATCAATATATACTTTTTGTTCTACAATATCCCTTTAACAACAATATTTTTAT
>CAZLOP010000278.1:0-2437 GCA_964561205.1 uncultured Clostridium sp.
ATGGCTATTATATAACTTGGGCTTTTGGTCATCTTCTGCAGCTTTATGATGCAAAAGATTATGATGAAAACATGAAAGGATGGAAGTTTGAAAAATTTCCATTTATTCCTGATGATTTTAGATATAAAGTTAAGTGTGATAATGTTGACAGAACAAAAGAAGATGCAGGTGCAAAAAAACAGCTTGGAATTATAAAAGGCTTAATTGACAGAGAAGATGTTGAATGTATTGTATCTGCAACAGATTTTGATAGGGAAGGTCAGGTTATAGCTGATGAAATATTTAATTATTATGAAGTGAAAAAGCCCATATACCGACTCCTTCTAAATGAATGGACCCCAGATGAAGTAAAAAAAGGAATGGAAAAGCTTAAGGATAATAAGGAAATGCAGACACTTCAGGATGCAGGGATAGGACGTCAGTGGAGCGACTGGATAATTGGAATTAACTTAACATCTGTAAGTACTTTAAAGTATAAATTTGAAGAAAATAAAACTATTAATATAGGAAGAGTTCTTCTACCTACATTAAAAATTATATATGACCGGGATAAAGAGATTGAAAATTTTAAGGCAACTACTTATTATAAACTTATTTCTAATTTCAAAACTGCTAATAATGAGGAATTTGAAGGATTATATTATGAGAATGAATCTGAGAAGTTTGAAAAGAAAGAAGATTTAGATAAGCTGTTGCAGCTTTTAGATGGTGAAACAGCAGTCATAATAGATAAGGCAACAGAACTAAAAAAAGAATATCCTCCATATTTGTTTAATTTATCAAATTTGCAGGGATATATTACAAGTAAATATAAAGGCTGGACATCGGATAAGGTGCTAAAGGTTGCCCAGTTATTATATGAAAAGAAATTTATAACATACCCAAGAACAGCAAGTTCAGTTCTGGAAGAAAGTTTAAAAGACAAAGCTGAAAAAGTACTGAAAAATCTAAAACAAGGTCTTCCTTATGAAAATATGATTAAGTTTCATGCTTCAAAAAGAGTTTTTGACAGTTCAAAGGTAGAAAGCCATAGTGCTATAACACCAACATACATAAAGCCCGCAGGTCTTTCAAAAGATGAACAGATAGTTTATGATGCAATAAAAAACAGATTTATAATGCAGTTTATGCCGGTTGCAGAATATGAAGAAACAAAAGCAGTATTAAAAACAAAGAATTCAGAAATAAAAGGTACATTTACGTCAAAGGGAAAGATAAAACTTGTTGAAGGCTGGAAGGTTGTTGAAAAGATAGAATCAAAGGATGTAATTCTGCCAAAAATAGAAGTAAATGAAGAAGTGAATATAACAAAATCAAAAGTAAGCTCAGTTACTAAAAAACCACCAAAGCATCATACAGAAAAAACCCTTTTAAGGGTTATGGAAACATGTGGCAAAGGTGTTGAAGGAAAAGAAGATTCAGATGAAATGATGCAGGCAATTTTAAGTGGATATAGTATAGGAACACCTGCAACAAGGGCAGAAACAATAAAAAAGCTAAAGGATATAGGATATTTAAAAACCAAAGGAAAAAGTTTAATTGCAACGGAGCTTGGATGTAATATAGTGGAAATATTTCCCGTAAGAGAGCTTCTTGACCTTGAATATACAGGCAAGCTTGAAAAAACACTTTCAGATATTGAAAAAGGAAAGTTTTTAAAAGCAGATTTTTTAAAGCTTATTAAGGAGTTTACTATTAATTCAGTAGAGTTAATAAAAAAGGATGATAAAGCCTTAAATCGTTTTAAGGTTAACATTTCTAAAGATGTGGAAACTTTAGGGTTGTGTCCTGTATGTGGAAATCCAGTAATTGAAGAAGAAAGAGCATTTGGGTGCAGCAACTGGAAAAATGGATGTAAATTTACTATATGGAAGAATGATAAATTTATACAGTCATTTGGTAAGAAAGTATCAAAGGAAATGGTTGTACTTCTCTTAAAAAATGGTAAAGTAGGTTTTAGGAATTTAAAAAGTAAAAAGGGAAATACTTTTTCAGCATATTTCAGATACGAAAAAAACCCTGAAACAGGTTACTTTAATTGGAAAATTGAATTTATTTAAGAAAAAACTAGGGCTGTCACATTAAGAAATCCAACTATTATATATGAAATGATTTAAGCTTTATGCGACAGCACCATTAGTATGCATAAAAAATAAGAGGTGATTTTAAGGCTGCCTCTTATTTTTTTGTAGTTAAAACTTAAAGCAACAGCATCAAAATCTTGAGTTATGGAAAGGGCTGTAGATTACTGTATCAACACAGAAGCAGACATAAAAAGAAGTATACAATGGGTATTTTTTACTTCATATGTAAATTATAACACATTTATGTACAAAAAAATGACAAAATAATATCTATGAAAAGTTGAAAAACACTAATTTTCTTTATAATCAGTATTGCATATGCCCTTAGGTCATACTGTAATATATAATTATAG
>CAZLOP010000279.1:0-2399 GCA_964561205.1 uncultured Clostridium sp.
CTGTGTTTGATGTGGGATGTGGTTCTGGAATACTTGCCATAGCTGCTGCAAAATTGGGTGCAGACCACGTTGTAGGTGTAGATTTGGATCCTGTTGCTGTTGATTCTTCAAAAGAAAACATAAGCTTTAACAATTTAAATAACATAGAAGTTTTAGAAGGAAACTTATTAGATGTTGTTAATGGTAAGGCGGATATAGTTGTGGCCAATATCATAGCTGAAATTATATGTGTGTTAACTGGGGATGTAAAGAAAGCATTAAATGAAGGTGGATTATTTATAACGTCAGGAATTATTCATGACAGAGTAGACATGGTTACAGATAAGCTAAAGGAATGTGGGTTTGAAGTATTAGAAATAAATAAAGATGGTGAATGGAACTGTATAGTAGCAAAAGCTGTAAAGTAATAAATCTGTCTTAAATAATAAGATGATATAAATTGCAGAAGGTGGTATTTTATGCATAAATTTTTTGTGGCATCAAACAACATTAATGAACATGAAGGAATAATAACTGGTGATGATGTTAAACATATTTATAAGGTTTTAAGATTAGCTGAAGGTGAAAAAGTTGTTTTAAATAACTGTGAAGGTATTGAATTTTTAGGAGAAATAAAAAACATAAGTAAAAGCGAAGTTATTGTTGATATTATAGAAAAATTAGATATCAATAATGAAAGCAGAACAAAAATTCATTTATTTCAGGGACTTCCTAAAGGACAAAAAATGGATCTTATAGTCCAAAAAGGAACAGAACTTGGAATATATAAATTTATTCCTACTATTATGAATAGAGTTGATGTGAAATTAAAAGGTGAGTTTAAAAAACTTGACAGACTTAACAGAATTGCACTGGAAGCTGCTAAACAATCTAAGAGAAGTATAATTCCTAAAGTAAATGAAGCTGTTAACTTTGAAGAAGCATTAGAACAAATTAAGGATATGGATCTTGTTGTTGTACCTTATGAAAATGCTGAAAATTTTGGTATAAAAACTCTTATGAAAAAATTAAAAGAAGATAAGATAGATACTGATTCTATTGTAAATGTTGCAGTAGTTATAGGACCAGAAGGCGGCTTTGAAGAGGCAGAGATAGAAAAGCTTAAAGAAAATAATGCTTTTATTGTAACTCTTGGCAGACGAATACTACGTACTGAAACTGCTGGCTTTACAGCAACAGCTCTGCTTCAATATGAACTTAGTGATTTAGGCGGGATTTAGTAATACACAATACTAATATAGATAAAGGAGTTGTCATAAAACAGACATTTTGTTTGGTTAGGCAGCTCTTTTTAATGTATATGAATTTGTAAAATCATTGCTTAATGAAAAATTATATAAATAGAGGTTTTAGCTTCTTATTATATAATAAAGATAAATAGTTGTTTTATTATGCTAATTATATTAAACTAAAAAAATGCAGAAAATATATGCATAAAGTTTAGGAGGATGTTTTAATGCTAAAAAGTAATATTCAAATAACTGGTTTAAATATAGATAAAGAAGAAAATAAAAGTAATAAACCTAAAGCTGCATTTTACACTTTAGGCTGCAGAGTTAATCATTATGAAACAGAAGCAATGACAGAAAAGTTTTTAAGAGAAGGATATGAAATAACAGATTTTGAAAGTTTCGCTGATGTTTATGTTATAAATACTTGTTCAGTGACAAATATGAGTGATAAAAAATCAAGGCAGATTATAGGAAGAGCAAGAAGGAGAAATAGTGAAGCTGTAATTGCAGCAGTAGGATGTTATTCACAGGTATCACCAGAAGAAGTTGCTAAAATAGAAGGTGTTGATGTTGTTCTTGGAACAAGAAATAAAGGCGACATTGTTTATTATGTAAATAAAGCAAAAGAAGAACATAAACCTCAAGTTATGGTAGGAGAAGTACTTAGAAATAAAACTTTTGAAGATCTTAACATTGAAGAATATCAGGATAAAACAAGAGCGTTTTTAAAGATTCAGGATGGATGCAACAGATTTTGTGCATATTGTCTTATTCCATATACAAGAGGGGCAGTATGTTCAAAAGATCCAGAGAAAGTATTATATGAAATTAAAAAATTAAATGATCATGGTTTTAAAGAAATTATATTATCAGGAATACATACAGCATCATATGGAGTAGATTTGAAAGGAGATATAACACTTATTACACTTCTTGAAGAAATAGAAAAATTGGACGGAATTGAAAGAGTAAGAATTGGATCAATAGAACCTTCATTTTTTTCAGATGAAGTTATAAATAAAATGAAATATATGAAAAAAATATGTCCACAGTTTCATCTTTCACTTCAAAGCGGATGTAATGAAACTTTAAAAAGAATGAATAGAAGATATACTGCTGAAGAATATGAAGAAGTGGTAAATAAAATAAGAAAAAATATTAAAGATG
>CAZLOP010000280.1:0-2385 GCA_964561205.1 uncultured Clostridium sp.
ATATTATTGCATTGATTTTGCCGTGCAAAATCTACCGCAGTTCTTAGCTCTTAGTTTTTAGTTCTTAGTTCAAATTATGATTTATGAAAAAACAAAATGACCAAATATTAATTTTTTAATATTCAGCCATTTAACTATTATATTAATTTTAGAAATTATTTATTACATTATCCCACATCATTTTTCCACATTTTGCCAATGTTACAGTTCCATAAACACTGTTTGGAATACCCATTGATAAAACAGTAAATGTAAAATGACCTTTAGCAAGATGTATTAATGCTGTGTCATTTTCAACTCCTGCTTTATCTCCTGTTTTACTTGAAATTTCAAATTTCAAATCATCTGGAATATATAAAGCAAGTTTATTCTTCATTTGTTGTCTTTGAAGAATATCTATAAGCATTGTGCTGTTCTTTTCACTTAAAAATGTTGCATTATACAAATGTTTCCATACCTTTGATAAATCTAAAGCACTTGTAATATTTTCAATACCATTACTTGCTGCTTTTTCGTCTGAGGTCTTTCTATTAAGATAAGTATTCTTTAATCCCATAGCTTGAATATCTTCATTAATATTGTCCATTCCAACAATACTTATTAATTTATTTGCTGCTGTATTATCACTTTGAATAAGCATTGCAACAAGTAATTCAAATATTGTATATTCTCTGTTATCAAATTCATGAAGAATTCCAGTTCCATAAACCTTGTCTTCTTCTTCTATTTTTATTTTGTCTAAAAAGTCTGCTTTTCCTTTTTCAACATATTTAATTACTGATACTGCTATAGGCAATTTCATACATCCTGCACTAGTCATCTGAACATTTTCATTGTAACCAAAACTAAACCCGCTTTCTAAATCTTCAAAGAAAAATGCATAAGTTCCAATTCTTGTTTCTAAATATCTTTTTATTTCTTTCATAAGACCCACCACTTTCTAAATTGTCATAATTATCCTTAGGTATATTTTATCTAATACCAACTGCTTCAATCAATATTAGTTTATCACTTTTTAATCTGCAAAACAAATTCCTATTTTTTTTGCAACTGTAACAAGTTCTCCATTAGGATCAACCTGTTTGTTATTACCTATTACATTTTCAAGACTGTCATAAGTAATTTCATTGCCTTTTAAGCATACCATGCTTCCAAACTTTTCATTTTTTATTAATTCAACTGCTGCAACTCCATATCTTGTTGATAATATTCTATCAAATGTACAAGTTGTTCCTCCTCTTTGAATATGACCAAGAACTGTACATCTTACTTCTCTTTCTTTGACAAGCTTTTCAAGATCATTTGCAAGCTTATTTCCTATTCCTCCAAGTCTTACTGGATCTGGACTGTCATCTACAATTTTAGCAACTACAACTTCACCATCTTTAGGTTTAGCTCCTTCTGCTACAACTATTATTGTAAACAATTTTCCCTGCTGTTTTCTTTCTTCAACTTTATCTACTATTTTATTAATATCATATGGAATTTCAGGTAATAATATTACATCTGCTGAACCAGCAATTCCTGATTCTAATGCAATAAACCCAGCATTTCTTCCCATAACTTCAAGTATCATTATTCTATGATGAGATTCAGCTGTTGTGTGAAGTCTGTCTAAAGCTTCTGTTGCTACACCAATTGATGTATTAAAGCCAAATGTAATATCTGTTGAACCTAAATCATTATCGATTGTTTTTGGAACACCAATTACCTTTACACCTTTTCTTGCAAAATCTCTTGCTGAAGTTAAAGTTCCATCGCCACCAATGACAACTAAAACATCAACACCTTCCTTTTTCATGTTTTCAACTGCTACATCAGAAACATCTTTTTTTACCTTTACACCATTTTCTTCAACTGTATAATCAAACAAGTTATCTTTATTAGAACTGTATAATATAGTTCCACCTCTTGGTAAAAGACCTGAAACTGTAGATAAGTCTAATTTTATAAAATCATTATTATATAAACCTCTGTATCCAAATTTATATCCAATAACTTCATACCCATAATTTAAAATTGCAGATCTTGTTACTGCTCTTATAACAGCATTTAAACCAGGACAGTCACCACCACCAGTTAGTAATGCTATTTTCTTGATGTTATTTGCCATGTATAATTCCCCCCATACCTCTAATTACGCAAAACATATAATTTTCTTTATTTTCTGACTATTCATAAGAAAAAAACTATATATTAAAAACAAAAATAAACCTTTACAACAAATTTTGTCGCATACGATTACTTCCATTTATTTTATGATATCACAAACTTTATCATCTGAAAAGTATTATTTCGGAAATTCTATAAAGGACGTATAACTTAATATAGTGGTAACTCAACGATAAAAGGAACAGGCAGCTAAAATTTTGAATAGCAGGGATT
>CAZLOP010000281.1:0-2379 GCA_964561205.1 uncultured Clostridium sp.
TGGTAAGGCAATACATGAAGAAAAAGCACAGAAAAGTAAAACTTCAGAAATGGAGATAGATAATATTAAGATAGATAAGCTAACAGATGAATATTTGACAGAAGTAAAAAAGTCAGATGCAGATATTGAAGCTGGAAAGTGGCAGCTTTTATATTATCTTAAAGTGCTAAAAAGCAAAGGAATCATAAGAAAAGGAAAGCTTGAATGTGTTGAAAAAAATAAGCTGGATAAAAAAATAATGTATGTAAATCTTGATGAAGAGAGCGAAGTATTACTAGATAAATATATAAAGGAAATTGAAGAATTAATATGTAGTGATGAAATTCCACAAGTTTTAAATAAGGCACAATGCAAAAAATGTGCTTATTATGAATACTGTTATATTTAAGAGAGGTAGAAATTATGGGAAGTACAAGGTATATATCTTCTATGGGAGAACTTACACGAAAAGATAATTCACTTTGTTTTAGAAAAGATGGGAAAAATGTTTATATTCCAGTAGAAAATACAAAGGAAATTTACTGCTTAAATGAAATAAGTATTAATAGTAAATTATTAGATTTTTTATCTCAAAATAATATTGTTGTACATTTTTTTAATTATTATGGAGGTTATAGTGGAACATTTTATCCTAAAGAACAATATAATAGTGGAAGATTACTTGTAAAACAGGTTGAAAAACATACATGTAATAGAATGATAATTGCAAAGGCTATAGTGAGAGGAATTGGAATTAATATAAAAGAAGTGCTGTATCATTATTATAAACATAATAAAAAGGAAGTAAAGGAAACTTTAGATTGGATAAAAAATGATTTTTTTAAAAGAGTTGAAATAAGTGAAAATGTGAAAGAGCTTATGGCAGCAGAAGGTGAATTATGGCAGAGGTTTTATAGTGAATTTAAAAATTTTCTGCCAGAAGAATTTGTAATGAATAAAAGGGTTAAAAGACCACCAGATAATCCAATAAATGCATTGATTTCATTTGGAAATACCCTCCTTTATACAAAGACAATATCTGCTATATATAGAACTCATCTTGATCAGAGAATAAGCTTTTTGCATGAACCAGCAGAAGGAAGATTTTCATTAAGCCTTGATGTAAGTGAGGTGTTTAAGCCTGTAATTGTATATAAAACTATTTTTGATCTTGTAAATAATAGGAGACTTAAAGTTGAAAAGCATTTTGATAAAAAGGTTAATTATTGTCTGCTTAATGAAGAAGGCAGAAAGATATTTATATCTGCTTTTGAAGAAAGAATGGAGAGCGTTTTTAATCATCCAAAGTTAAAAAGAAAGGTTAGTTATAGAACAGCTATAAAACTTGACTGCTATAAGTTAATTAAATATATTATGGAAGATAAAGAGTTTGTTCCCTTTAGTCTAAAGGAGGGTATGTAATATGTCAAAGATAAGTAATTATAACTATGCATTTGTTTTTTATGATGTAAATGAGAAGAGAGTTCAAAAAGTTTTTAAAGTATGTAAAAAATATCTATCACATTTTCAGAAGTCTGTTTTTAGAGGTGAAATGTCACCATCAAAATTAATAAGATTTAAGAGTGAGATAAATAAAATAATTGATAAAGGTGAAGACTTTGTGTGCATAATAAAACTTATGAATGATAATGTTTTTGGAGAAGAAGTTCTTGGGTGCCCAGATAATAATACTGGTGAAGATTTAATTATTTGATTTTTACCAGGCTGGTTATTAAGCAAAATATACTTAAAGCAAGTAATCTAGCCAATTGAGAAGTAGAAAAATAAGAAATGAGAATATTTTTGAATTCACTTGGTAAATATTCTGGATATATGGTAATATTATTGGTGTTAAGGATTTTTTGAATTACTTGGAATGGCTATTTTTCGTTGGATTAACATTAACATGAGATGTATTTAAATTTTTGTAAAGATTATCTGAAACCACATTTGAAGTGGATTAACATTAACATGAGATGTATTTAAATAAAAACGATATAAATACTGCAATAAGTAACTGCGGATTAACATTAACATGAGATGTATTTAAATGAAGAAAAGGGGTTGTAATTTACAATCCTTTTTTTGATTAACATTAACATGAGATGTATTTAAATGTGAAACCTACATCAAGTCCTTTTGCAAGCATAACGATTAACATTAACATGAGATGTATTTAAATGCTCTATGTGCTGCTTCTTCTACAGCCTGTACTAAGATTAACATTAACATGAGATGTATTTAAATCTTTTTGTATGACAACGTTCAATAAAGCAAGGTTTAGATTAACATTAACATGAGATGTATTTAAATCTTGGGGTACTTGTAACTCTCACATTTTTTATGTCGATTAACATTAACATGAGATGTATTTAAATAGTTTCTTGAATGATGATTTAT
>CAZLOP010000282.1:0-2349 GCA_964561205.1 uncultured Clostridium sp.
TATCTGCAAAAAGACGCATTGCTTCTTCTCTGGCTTTCTTTTCCTGTGGCATAAACAGCATAGCAACTGCATAATCTCCTTCATCATCTAAAGTTATGCCTTTTGATTTTAATTCCTCACTAAAAAATTTGTGAGGTATGTTAAATAGTATACCTGCACCATCACCAGTTCTTTCGTCAGCCCCAGTACCACCTCTGTGTTCTAATTTTTCAAGAATAGTCAAACAGTCAGATAATATATCATGTGATTTCTCACCATCAATATTAACTATTGTACCTATTCCACATGCATCATGCTCAAAACTTGGATCATAAAGTCCCTGTGCTTTAGGATTAATATTTTCCATTTAAATTCCCCCTGTAGTTAAACTTTGATTTATATAAATAGCATGAAATTCAGCAATTAATACAATAACTCCCTCGCTATTTTATTGTTCTTCACTTAATATTAAACTTGCAATATCTCTCATTCTTTTTCCTGAGTCCATACTTATCTTCTGCATATATCTAAAAGCTTCATTTTCAGTTATTCCCGAATTCATCATTAAGTAACCTTTTGCTTTTTCAATAATCTTTCTATCTTCAAGAGTGTGTTCAAGTTTTTCAACCTGCTTCTTAAGTTTTACAATTCTACGTTTACTCTGAAAGATTAAATCAATTGCATTAGTGAGCAGTACATTTGAAATCTTAGTTCCTATACAATAGATATCTGTATCCTCCTCAACATAGGACTTATATGGTTCATTTACCATTGCTAAGAAGCTTGTTGTATCATACAGTGTTTCATACACATCCAGTAAACTCATGTCTGTAAACTTATAGCCAACCAGAACCAAATCAGGAGAATATTGCAATACTAATCTTATCAGTTCATTACCAGACGAACAAACGCCTAATATTTCATAACCTTCCTGTGTAAGCAGCACCTTCAATTTTTTGGCTGTTTCTATATTGCTAAGTGCAATTATTATCCTTCCTCTTGGTATCATTGCAATCCCCACCTTAATAATAATAGGAGCTAAAATTAATATCTGTTAAGATAATTTTCAAGTTCCCAGTCATGAACTTTAATTCTGTAATCATCCCACTCTGCTGCCTTGCCTTCAACATAATTTTCATATATATGTTCACCTAAAGCTTTTTTAGCAAGTGAGCTTTCTTTCATAAAATTAACTGCTTCATATAAATTATTTGGTAAGTTTTCAATTCCAGCTTCTTTTCTTTCTTTTTTAGTCATTCTAAATATATTAGCAACTACTTCTTCTGGAACCTCCAATTTGTTTTTAATTCCATCCAGTCCAGCCTGTAATAATACTGCTAAAACTAAATATGGATTTGAACTTGGATCTGGACATCTAAGTTCAACTCTTGTTCCCATACCTCTTGATGCAGGAACCCTTATAAGTGCAGTTCTGTTACTACATGACCATGCCAAATAAACTGGAGCTTCATATCCTGGTACCAATCTTTTATAAGAATTAACAAGTGGATTAGTAACAGCTGATAATCCTTTAATATGCTTTAATAAACCAGCTATGAAATAGTATGCTGTATCACTTAATCCATTCTTTCCATTTTCATCATAAAAAGCATTTTTTCCATCCTTCATTAATGACATATTAACATGCATTCCTGAACCATTAATTCCAAATATAGGCTTTGGCATAAATGAAGCATGTAAGCCGTGTCGTTGTGCAATTGATTTTACAACTAATTTAAATGTCATTATTTTATCAGCAGTTTCAAGCGCTGGTCCATATTTAAAGTCAATTTCATTCTGCCCTTCTGCCACTTCATGATGAGAAGCTTCTATTTCAAATCCCATTTCTTCTAAAGCAAGTGTCATATCTCTTCTTGCATTTTCACCTCTGTCTGTAGGTGCTAAATCAAAATATCCTGCTTTATCCTGAGTCTTTGTTGTTGCATTTACATTTTCATCAGTTTCAAATAAAAAGAATTCACATTCTGGTCCTACATTCATTTCAAAACCTAATTCCTTAGCATCAGCAATTGCTCTTTTTAATGCATATCTTGGATCCCCATCAAAAGGCTCACCATCTGGTCTGTAAATATCACAGATTAGTCTTGCAACTTTACCCTGTTGTGGTCTCCATGGGAATATTACAAAACTGTCTAAATTTGGTCTTAGATACATATCTGATTCTTCAATTCTAACAAAACCCTCAATTGATGAACCATCAAACATCATTTCATTATTTAGTGCCTTTTCTAATTGTTTTTCAGTTATTGCTACATTCTTTAATGATCCAAAGATATCTGTAAATTGAAGTCTTATAAATCTAACCCCATTCTCTTCTACTAACTGCATGATATCTTCCTTAGTGTATTT
>CAZLOP010000283.1:0-2345 GCA_964561205.1 uncultured Clostridium sp.
TAAATATTATTGAAAGGCTTATCCAAAATATAAGCATAAATAGATTTTTTTTAGAAGTTCTATTTTTCATAATTCCTCCCATAATTAAATAAAAACTACATATTAATATATTATTAATATGTAGCCTTTATTACTGTAATATTTCCCTCACGATCTTTTATTAAATTTTTTAATATATAAACAAGCTCTTTATATCCCTTATTAATTCTTTTGATTTAACATTAATAATTATTTCTTCAATTGCTGAAAAGGTTGCTATACTGGATAGTAAGCAAACAATCCATTTCAAATCAAATATAATTAATAATACTGGAAAACAAAATAAAAAAAAGCCAGTTGCTTTATTACTATATGTATGAAGAAAAGCTAACTTATGATATTTAATAAAAACTATTGTCAGAGAAACTATACGCATAATAATAATTATTATTATCCATATCCACATCCATAATTCCAAACTTAACAAAGGAAATATTATAATTCCTGCTGATATAGTAAATATAAAATCTGCAACACTATCTAAAAAAGCTCCAGCAGATGTATTACATTCAAATTTTCTTGCTAAATAACCATCAGAAATATCACTTATACCACACAAAGCATACAACAAAAAGAAAGATTTGCTAAATGGTTTTGTAGCAAATAAAAATATTGAAAATATTATTCTAATCCATGTAATTATATTAGGTATCAGCTTCATTTTTATTCCTCATTTACAAATTTAATTAAAGAATAAAACAATATAATTTATTTTATGTCTATTTGTGAGCCGCAAAATACTCACGCTTAGTCTTATCAATAGTTTTTCCGCCAATTCCTATATTTTCATCAGCAAGTTCTTTAACGGTCATGCAGAAAAACTGAACTGGAACTTTCATCACTTCACTTGCAACTGCTGTTACTTTTTCAATTAATTCTTCCTTTTGTTCCTTAGTTAAACTTCCACCTTCAACTGTTATATATGGCATATGAACTTCATCTCCTCAATATCTAAAATATATTTATCATTCATATTATACCTTTTTTCAAACAATCTTCCAATATTAATTAACTATTAAGTATTTATTGAATTATATAGAATCAAATTCATAGCTATATGTATTATATGGTTTTATATCTATAAGACAATACTAAACCCATAATAAAAACTGGTCTATGTAATAAAACATAAACCAGTTCAAAATTATAGTATTATTAGTTTAAAGCTTCAATTCTAACCTTAACAGCATCTAACATTTCTGCATACTTAGTTCTTTTTTCTTTTTCACCATTAACAACAGTTTCTGGAGCTTTTGCTACAAAACCAGCATTTCCAAGCTTTTTGTCTATTCTTTCAATTTCACCCTGTAGTTTCTTAACTTCCTTATTTAATCTTTCAAGTTCTTTTTCTCTGTCAACTAAATCAAGAAGAGGCATAAATAACTCTCCACCTTTAACTACCAGTGAAACTGCATTTGCAGGAACAGCTCCTTTATCTTCTATAAATTCAACTTCTGATGCTGAAGCCAATTTTTCCATGTATACTGCACCAGCTTTAAATGCTTCCTTTGCTTCTTCAGAAATATAGCATATAACCTTAGCTTTTCTTGAAGGAGCAACATTCATTTCAGCTCTTACATTTCTTAGTCCTTTAATAGCTTCAATAATATATGCCATATCTTTTTCTGCTTTTTCATCCTTTAATGCTTCATCATATACAGGCCATACAGAAGTTACTATTGTTTCTTCCTCTGTTAAATGAGTAAATATTTCTTCTGTAATAAATGGCATTGCTGGATGTAATAATTTAAGTCCAGTAACAAGCACTTTATTTAATACATTGTAAACAACACCTTTAGCTTTTTCATCATCACCATAGAATACTGGTTTAACTAATTCTATATACCAATCACAGAATTCAGTCCACATAAAGTCATTAACTTTCTGCATTGCAATTCCAAGTTCAAACTTATCAAAGTTATCTGTAACTTCCTTAACTAATGTGTTCATCTTTGAAAGTATATATTTATCTGCTAATGAGTATTCTGTGCAGTCCTTATACTTATTCATTATATCTTTGTCAAGATTCATCATAACAAATCTTGAAGCATTCCATATCTTGTTTGCAAAGTTTCTTGCAGCTTCAACTCTTTCAGGATAATATCTCATATCATTTCCTGGAGCATTACCAGTTGCAATCATAAATCTTAAGGCATCAGCACCATACTCATCTATCACATCAAGAGGATTTACACCATTTCCTAAAGATTTACTCATCTTTCTTCCTTGAGAATCTCTTATTAGTCCATGAATAAGAACAGTATTAAATGGAGTTTCACCCATACAGTGTAATCCTGAGAATATCA
>CAZLOP010000284.1:0-1147 GCA_964561205.1 uncultured Clostridium sp.
TCCCAAAACCTTGGGAAGCCTTATTTTATAAGCTATTTACCACAACATTGTTTGTACTTTTTCCCACTTCCACATGTACATGGATCATTTCTACCTATTTTAGCTTTTTTGATAGGTTTGGCTTTTGCTTTTTCTTTTCCATCATTAGCATTACCTTTTAGTGTTTGTTTTCTTTCAACATTTTGTTCAATACTAGCTTTAAGCAAGAATTGTGCAATGCTTGAATTAATTTTATTTTCTAATTCATCAAATAATTCATATCCTTCAATTGTATAAGCTTGAAGTGGATTAACTTGACCATATCCTCTTAACATAATTGCTTCTTTTAATTGTTCCATTGCTGTAATATGATCTACCCACAAATTATCAATTATTCTTAAAGAAATTGCTTTTTCAAATTCTTCAAATCTTGGTGCATCTTTTATTTTTTCATTATAATCTTTTATTAATAAATCATAAATATATTCAATCATTTCCTGATCTTTTAAATTTATAACATCATCAACTGATAATTTATTTTTTTTCAAATAATTAGTATTAACATATTCGATAATCTCACTTTTATCATCTTCTGTAATATAACCTTCTGGTTCTATATGTGCATCAACTAATCCTTCAATAGCTTCTTTAAATGTATCTAATACTCTATCATGAATATTTTCTTCATCTAAAATTTCGTTTCTTCTTGTATAAATAATATCTCTTTGTTGATTCATTACATTATCATAATCAAGCAAACTTTTACGCATGTCAAAGTTATTGCCTTCAACTTTCTTTTGCGCTGTTTCGATACTTTTTGTTAATGCTTTAGATCTAATAGATTGATCATCAGTAATTCCCAACGCTTCTATCATAGATTTAATTTTATCAGTACCAAATCTTCTCATTAAATCATCTTCAAATGACACAAAGAATTGACTCATACCAACATCTCCTTGACGACCAGCACGGCCACGTAACTGATTATCAATACGACGAGATTCATGTCTTTCAGTACCAATTACACATAAACCACCAAGTTCTATTACACCTTCGCCTAATTTAATATCTGTTCCACGTCCAGCCATATTTGTTGCAATTGTAATAGCGCCTTTTTCGCCAGCTTTAGCTATAATTTCTGCTTCTCTTTCATGATTTTTAGCATTTA
>CAZLOP010000284.1:1157-2334 GCA_964561205.1 uncultured Clostridium sp.
CATGTTTCAAACCAGCTTTTGTTAATAATTTAGATAATTTCTCATTATTTTCTACAGATATTGTACCGACTAGAATTGGTTGCCCATGACCATGAATTTCTTTAATATATTTAACTATTGCTTGATATTTTCCATTTTCATTAGAATAGACTAAATCTGGATAATCAATTCTTGCAATAGGTTTATTAGTAGGAATTTGTAAAACATACATATTATAAATATTTCTAAATTCTTCCTCTTCTGTTTTAGCAGTACCTGTCATACCGGCTAGCTTATTATACATTCTGAATAAATTTTGGAATGTTATAGTTGCCATTGTTTTTGTTTCAGCATTAATTCTAACGCCTTCTTTAGCTTCTAAAGCTTGATGTAATCCTTCGCTAAATTGTCTGCCATGCATTAAACGTCCAGTAAATTGATCTACAATAATTACTTCTCCATTTTCCACAACATAGTCAACATCTTTATGAAAACCATAATTTGCTTTTAATGCATTATTTAAATGATGGACTAATGCTTGATTATTTATGTCATATAAATTATTAATATGCATTATTTTTTCTATCTTTTTACTTCCATCTTCAGTTAATGAAACATTCTTAGTTTTTTCATCGATAGTATAATCTTCTTCATTAATTAATTTTCTTACAGCACTATTAGCATCAATATAAAGATTAGCAGAATTAACTTGCCCACCAGATATAATTAATGGTGTTCTTGCTTCATCTATTAAAATTGAGTCTACCTCATCTACAATACAGAAGTTAAGTGGTCTTTGAACACGGTCTTCTTTTCTTGCAACCATATTATCTCTTAAATAATCAAAACCTATTTCATTATTAGTTGAATATAATACATCACAATTATAAGCTTCTTGTTTTTGTTTAGAACTCATCTCCCTTAAGTTAAGTCCAACAGTTAGTCCTAAAAATTCAAATATTTTTCCCATCCATTCAGAATCACGTTGAGCTAAGAATTCATTAACTGTAACAATGTGAACTCCTTTACCAGTTAATGCATTTAAATATGTTGGCATTGTTTCTGTCAAAGTTTTTCCTTCACCTGTTTTCATTTCTGCAATATTACCATAATGAATAGCAAGTCCACCAACCACTTGTACAAAATAAGGTTTTTCCCCATTAACACGATAAGCAGCTTCTCTTACAACAGCAAATGC
>CAZLOP010000285.1:0-2330 GCA_964561205.1 uncultured Clostridium sp.
TTTGTTTTTATAAAACATATAATTTTATTTTTCTGAAAGAAAAATTTCCTTCACTTTTAGTTCTTAGTTTTTAGTTCTTACTTAATATCGTTAAATTCTGATTTACAGAATAAAAAGAAGCTGCCACAAATTAATGCAACAACCTCTTTCTCTTATAAAAAGTAGATAATTATTAATATAACTATAATTCCTGGAATTCCAAAAAAACCAGAAATTAATGCCGTTATTGGATTAATAGGTATGGAAAAAGCATAATTTATTCCTATTATACTAAGATTGGCACCTATTATGTTAATTACATATAAAATAATTACACCTATTATTCCATTAATCAATATTTTTATTGGCCATTTTAGTAGTTTTACAGCAACACAAAGCAGAACAATGCCAATTAAACCATACATGAAATACTGTATATCTATCCCCATTATTTTTACTTCCTCCTGTTATGCATTTTACTGCTCAAATCTAATTAAATTATTTTTTATAATATAAGCCCCCCCTACACGAATACCTCTTTTTTTCGCAATTGATAATAAATATTCATATCGCTTTTTTGCAACATTTTCAGCATAAATAGCAATTTCTATTAAATGAGCTTCACTAACATTATTAAAAACATTTCTTGCTTCTTCAATCTCCAGTATAGCACTTTTTATGTCATTTATTAATTTATTACATTCAAGGTTATAGTTCTTGTCCAAAAGATATTTTGAATTATTTATATTACTTTGAATACCCTTATTCTTCATAAAGCATCCCTCCTAAAAATTGTCCTATTATATTTTTATCCATTTTTAAGAGGAATATACTTATTTTTTAATTATTGTGTAACACTTTTAAATATATAGAGTATATTATTTATATAAGAAGCTTTTCACTCATGTTAAACAAAATCTTCTAACTCCCATCTATGTAACACCTTTTCATAAGGAGAGCCTGCTTTTTAGCAGGCTCTCCTTATATTTTAAATTTCTTTTCTTCCTTCAAGAGCTTTAGATAACGTAACTTCATCTGCATATTCTAAATCTCCGCCAACAGGGATTCCTGCTGCAATTCTTGTAACTTTAACATCAAGAGGTTTTAATATTTTCGCTATATACATAGCTGTTGCTTCTCCCTCTATGTTAGGATTTGTAGCAAGAATTACTTCTTTTACTTCTTCATTCATTCTTGCTACAAGTTCTCTTATTCTTATATCCTGAGGACCTCTTCCCTGCATAGGAGAAATATTTCCATGCAATACATGATAAACCCCATTATATTCTTTTACCTTTTCCATAGTCATAATATCCTTAGGCTGTTCAACAACACATATTATTCCTTTATCCCTGTTAGGATTTCCACAGAGAGGACATGGATCACTGTCTGTAAAATTACCACATACAGAACAATATTTTATAGTTCCCCTTGCCTGTACTAATGCATGAGCAAATTCCTTAACTTCATCCTCTGGAAGATTTAAAATATGTAGTGTAAGTCTCTGTGCTGATTTTTTACCTATACTTGGAAGCTTGGCAAACTCCTCAATTAGTTTTTCTATTGCAACAGGATAAAATTCCAACATAATCATTTCTCCTTCAACTCATTAGTTTAAATTCATATATATAAAAAGCATACAGCCTTAAGATATAACATAAACTGTATGCTAATAAAAATTTTATTTTACTTCTAGAATAAGCCGCCTAAACCGCCTGTTAATTTTCCCATTTTATTTGCAGTTTCTTCATCAGCCTTCTTTAAAACTTCATTTACTGCAGTTAAAATTAAATCTTCTATCATTTCAACATCATCAGGATCTACAACTTCTGGTTTAATGTTTATTGATACAATTTCTTTTTTACCATTAGCTTTTACCACTACAGCTCCGCCGCCAACAGATGCTTCAAATTCTTTTGCTTCTATTTCTTTCTGCATTTCTTCCATCTGTTTTTGCATTTTTTGAGCCTGTTTCATTATATTGTTCATATTTCCGCCGCCAAAGCCGCCTGGAAATCCGCCTCTTGCCATATTAAAATCCTCCTTATTTGTTTAAATCTCATTTTTTTATTATAAATCATCTTCCAATAATACTCAAGTTGGAAGAGTACTGTTTTCCTATTCATTATGAACTTCAAAAGGAATATCGCTGCCTAATTTTTCTTTTAGCATCTGCTCTTTATTTGCTTCAACATTCTCATGTCTTACTTTATATTTTACAACAACTTTTTCTTTTAATATCTGTGAAAAAATATCATTAACTATTTTAACATACTCTGGTTTTTCTAATCTTGGCTTACTTTGAGAATACAGTTCATTAAATTCTATTGTAATAACTCCGTCTTTAAAAC
>CAZLOP010000286.1:0-2328 GCA_964561205.1 uncultured Clostridium sp.
ATCGCTGTTATCAAAGTTGTTAAGGAAATTACTGGTCTTGGATTAATGGAAGCTAAGGCAATCGTTGAAGGTGCTCCTAAGGCTGTTAAAGAAAAGGTATCAAAGGCTGAAGCTGAAGATTTAAAAGAAAAGCTAGAAGCTGCTGGTGCTGCTGTTGAAATTAAGTAATAATTAAAAGAAAATCTTATAACCCGAGTTTTAATTAAGCTCGGGTTTTAGTGTTATTAAAAGGAATTAATATGTCAAATCATTATTATAGTGAAAAACAGGATGAATTAAAAAGTAATCCAAATAATTATATTTTTAACTTTAGAAATAATAGAATGATTTTTACTTCAGATATTGGTGTTTTTTCTAAAAAATATATTGATTTTGGTTCTTATACTTTAATCGATGCATTTACACCAAATCCTAGTAAAAAGTCGTTATTAGATGTTGGATGTGGTTATGGTCCGATTGGAATAACTTTGGGAAAGTTATTCCCTTATTTAAATATTAAAATGATAGATATTAATGAAAGAGCAGTCTCCCTTGCTAAGAAGAACATTGAACAAAATAAAGCACAAAATGTTGAAGTTTTTAAAAGTAATATCTATGATAATATTAATGAAGATGAAAAGTATGATTATATTTTAACAAATCCACCAATAAGAGCTGGAAAAAAAGTCATTTACGAAATATATGATGGCGCGTTAAATCATTTAAAAGAAAATGGTGAATTATGGGTAGTAATTCAAAAGAAACAAGGTGCACCATCAACTGTTTCACATTTAGAAGAAAAATTCGGCAATTGTGAAGTAGTTTGTAAAGAAAAAGGCTATTTTATTTTAAAATCGGTCTATAGTATACTTGACAAATAGACGCAAATCGTTTATAATGTTAAAATGCTTATAATGGGCGTTTTGTGCTTAAATTTTTGCAAAAATAAATACACAAGGGGTGACTTTAATGAGTTACAAAAACGTAAACTATGGAAAGAAGTCTGTTAGAAGAAATTATTCAAAAGTGCGTACTGATGTTGCGCTTCCAAACTTAATTGAAATTCAAACTAAGTCTTTTGATAACTTTGTAACAGAAGGGTTAAAGGAATTATTTAGGGATGTATCCCCTATTAAATCTTATGACGGTAATAATCTAGAAATCTATTTTGGAGATTTCCGTTTTGAAGACCCAAAATATGATGTTGTGGAGTGTAAACTTCGTGACGTTAATTACTCACGTCCTTTAAAAGTTAAGGTACGTTTAAACAACAATGTTACAGGTGAACAAAAAGAAAAGGAATTATTCTTTGGTGATATTCCTTATATGACTCCTGTTGGTACTTTTATTATTAATGGTGCTGAACGTGTTGTTATTTCCCAAATTGTTCGTTCTGCAGGTGTATATTATGCCAACGAAATTGATAAGAAAAGTGGAGATATTAGATACACTGGTCAAGTAATTCCAACTCGTGGTGCTTGGATCGAATATGAAACAGGATCAAGAGATGTTTGGTATGGTAAATTAGACCGTTCAAAGAAGATTCCTATTACAACACTTTTACGTGCTTTTGGTTTATCTTCTAATGAACAAATAACTGGTTTATTTGGTGAATCTAAATATATGACTGCAACTTTTGAAAAAGATATAACAACAAATAGTGAAGATGCGGCTATCGAAGTTTATGCAAAATTACGTCAAGGTGAAAGAGTACCAGTTGATGGAGCTCGTTCATTTATTGCATCAAGATTATTTGAAGATCGTCGTTATGACTTACAAAAAGTTGGACGTTATAAATATAATTTAAAATTAGATGTTTTAGATAGAGCTAAGGGTCATGTTTTAAATAAAGACATCGTAGCTAATGATGATATTTTTGATGATGTTACTGGTGAATTAATATTTAGTAATGGAGATATTATTGCACAAAAGGGTAACAAGATTGAAGGAGAAGTTCTTGAAAACCTTAAAAAAGGTCGTCAAGCATTCCGTCAAGTAATTGATATGGGTGGAGTTCTTGGACAAGAAAATCCTGAATGTGAAATTCTAGAATGTTTAGTTACAATTGGTGATGATACTAATCTAGTTAAGATGATTGGTAACGATCAAAGAGAAGAGTCTTTACATATTACTTTATCTGATATTATTGCAGCTACAAGTTATTATTTTAATTTATATGATGGTGTTGGTTCTCTTGATGATATCGACCATTTAGGTAATCGTCGTTTACGTTTAATAGGAGAATTATTAAAGAATCAATTCCGTATTGGTTTTGCTCATCTTGAAAAGAATATTATTGAACGTATGTCAACAGTAGATATTCATGAAGCTACTCCAGTAAATTTAATT
>CAZLOP010000287.1:0-2327 GCA_964561205.1 uncultured Clostridium sp.
ACAACAACTCCTATTAAATCATAATACATATTTTCTGTTATTTTTACTTTTACAAAACTGCCTTTTTCTATTTTACTATAAGATTTAAAGAATACATTTCCATCTATATCAGGAGCCATTTCAAAGCTTCTTCCATAATAATATTCACCATTGTACCCTTCTACAAGAATATCATATATTTTTCCAATTTTCAATTTATTTAAACATTCTGATATATCTTTTTGTACAAGCATCAATTTTTCTTCACGCTGCACCTTTATTGTTTCTTCAATTTGGTTATCCATTTTAGCTGCTGGAGTATCCTCTTCCTGAGAATACTGGAATACTCCAACTTTATCTAATTTATATTCTTGAAGAAAATCAATTACTTCATTAAAATCTTCTTCAGTTTCATTTGGAAAGCCGATTATAAACGTAGTTCTTATTATTATGTCATTTACTCTGTTTCTTAATTTACTTATCTTTTCAAGTATATTTTCCTTTGTTGTTTTTCTTGCCATTCTTTTTAATATATTATTGCTTATATGCTGTATTGGTATGTCAATATATTTAACAACCTTTTTATTATGATTAATTTCATCAATAAGTTCATCATATAGTTCTTCAGGGTAACAATATAAAAGCCTTATCCACTTTATGCCTTCAATTTTCTTCAACTCTTGAAGCAGCTTATGCAAATTTTGTTTTCCATATATATCAGTTCCATACATTGTTGTGTCCTGTGCAACTAATATTATTTCTTTTACTCCCTGGCTTGCTAAATCTTCTGCTTCCTTAATAATATTTTCAATTTTTCTGCTTCTGAATCTGCCACGAATTTTAGGTATTATACAATAGGTGCAGAAATTATTGCATCCTTCAGCAATTCTTATATATGCAGTAGATGTTTCAGTAGTAAGTATTCTTTTTCCTTCATTAATAAATTCATCAGAATAATTTGTTAAACTTCTGCTTTTAACATCTTTATTAATAAAATCAGTAATAAGTTCATTTAATTTATTATAATCATTAACTCCAAGCATAATATCTATTTCTGGTATAAGCTCTGCAAGTTCGTCTCCATATCTCTGAGTAAGACATCCTGTTGCAATAAGAAGCTTACATTTATAGTTTTTTTTATATTCTGCCATTTCTAAAATGGTATCAATAGATTCCTGCTTTGCACTCTCAATAAAACCACATGTATTTACAAGAATAATGTCTGCATCTTTAGGATTATTTGTTATTGTATATAATGCACTCATATTCCCAAGCATTATTTCCGAATCAATTCTGTTTTTATCACATCCAAGACTGACCATTCCTACTTTATATTTGTTTGAAGAATTTTTATTTTTCTTAGGGTCTTTTACTATTTCTAAATTATTCAATTGTTATTCCTCCTGAGTTTTATAGGCTCTATTTTTAACGTATAGGAATTTATAAGATGATTGCTTAATGAAAAATTATATACATAAAAACTTTAGCTAAATTAAAAAGTTCAATACGTTAAAAAAATTGTAGTGATGCAAAAGAACCCAAAAACAAGTTTTGGAATCTTTTTTATAAATGAATCGCTTTATTATAACAAATTATTATACAAAGTTACAAGCAGATTATATCCTATAAATTATCCTGTTCTAAACCTTCCTCTCCTCCAAACAGCTGCTGTCTTGTTACAAGAACCTGCCTTGGTTTGCTTCCATCTCTTTCTGATATTATCTTTCTTTCTTCTAAGGCATCCATAATTCTTGATGCTCTGTTAAAGCCAATTCTTAATTTCCTTTGAAGAAATGAAGTTGAAGCCATATTATTTTCTATAACAATATTTATTGCTTCATTTAATAATTCATCCTCCTCATTACCTTCGCTGCCTGCAGATGATACTTTACTATTAGACTCAGCATTATTAATATGCTCAATAATTTCTTCCCTATAGTCTGTTTCTCCTTGATCCTGCTTTATAAATAGTATTACATTTTCTACTTCTTCTTCAGAAATAAAACATCCCTGTATTCTTAATGGTTTATTTTCACCAACCGGGCAGTATAACATATCCCCTTTTCCTAAAAGTTTTTCTGCGCCAGAACTATCAAGTATAGTTCTTGAATCTATCTGAGATGAAACTGCAAAAGATATTCTTGATGGAATATTTGATTTAATTACACCTGTAATTACATCAACAGATGGTCTCTGAGTTGCTATTACAAGATGCATTCCTGCTGCTCTTGCCATTTGGGCAAGTCTTCCAATGTAATCTTCCACATCATTAGGACACACCATCATTAAATCTGCAAGCTCATCTATTATAATTACTATATAAGGAAGCTTTTCTTCTATCTCACCCT
>CAZLOP010000288.1:0-2323 GCA_964561205.1 uncultured Clostridium sp.
CTTTAATTTTCTTTTCAAGTTTTTGAAGATCTTCAAAAACTTGAAGCATTTCATAATTTTTATTATTATGTGTATCTAAATTTAAATGCTGAGAAAGATATCCAATTGATTTATTTTTATCAATAAAGATTTCACCATCATCTGCTGCCAGCTCTTTTGTAAGTATTCTAAATAAAGTTGATTTTCCTTCACCATTAGCTCCAATTATTCCAACCTTATCGCCTTCATTTATAGAAAATGTTATATCTTTAAGTACTTCTGTAATACCATAACTTTTGCTTATATTTTTACAACTTAATACAATCATTTTTTCCTCCATAATATGTTCTTGCCATGTTCTATAGTTAATTTTGTTTAATTTTTCTAAACATCCACTGTTAAATATTATATCAATTCCATGTAAATTGCACAATTCAAATAAAATACGAAAAAGCTGTTCCACAAATCCTAATTATAATAAGTAAGAAGTAAAAAAGAATATATTACCTCTTACTTTTACTTTAAATTAATCTTTTACAAGTATATATCCCACTCTTGGATTTCCTTTAAATAATCCTATTATATAAATTGTTATATATACTCCTTTTTCTAAACCTATATTACTTATATATTTCTCAAAAGATCCATCTGAATTTATTAAGACAAAATTATAAATTCCAGCAGACAAAGGATAATATTCATTAGTTTCAAGATATGAAACTTCATCAAATAGTACCTTATTTTCAGGAAGTCTTAATGATAATAATTTAGAATCAGGTGATAAATTAATAAATCTTACAGAAGATAAAAATGATTTAGCATCTTTTACAGTATCGTCTAAAACAAAAAATGATATTTCATTATTAGCATATGTTACTGCAACAGTTGATACAGAATTCATTCCAACTTCATAATTTTCTGTTATAAATAAATTATTTTTATTTCCTGCCTTATAAAGCTGAATTTTATATTTCCCAACAGGAACATCAATATAATCAGTTACCTGACCAAAAGCAAGGTTTTTATATAATAATTTTCCATTAGCATATACATCAACAGCTGGTGCATTAGGTACTGCATGTAATAATCTTATTCTTCCATTCATTGTTGATATTACATCATCAAATAGTATCATATTTTATTACACTCCTTACTATACTGCAATGACAGCCTTACTATATTTTTAGTTATTAATTTTGCTATTGGAACAGGTATTTTATATTCAGTTAATGAATCTATAATATTATGATGATTTTTAGCAATATCACAATATATATTCTCAACCTGATCCCGTTCAATATTTTCTACCAGCTCATAATTATATTTTCTTAGTAATTCCGTTGGTGATGGAATATTAACTGTAATTTTATCACCATCCTTTTCCTCATATCCTCTTGTATTATTGTTACATCCATCTAATGCATTATAATAACAATAAAGTTCCTCATTAGCTGTTTCTGATGGAAATAAATTAAGTGTATTTTCACTTCTCATAAATTTATTCTTTTCAAATAACTCCATATTAAATTCTGGTGGTATAAATCTAAAACTTATGCCTCTTGATTGAGACATATATTTATGGGCTACAGACATTTTTATCCTCCTTGTAATATATTTTTTATTTCCAGAACATCCTAGTTGTTCCATTTAATAATATGAAATCATAAAATAATATAGTACAGAAAATCACAAAATTATCACTATAAATCTCCATTTCGAATATTATATATTGGAGGAGATGCATATGAAGATAAAAAATTTAGGAAACATCCGAAAGCTTTTTGTCGGCTTAAATGAAAAAGTCTGCGATGCCAATGGCGAATATATCACTGCAATAAATTTTGACAATGCCGCAACTACTCCCCCTTTAAAATCATGTATAAATACAATCAAGGAAATGAGTAAAATATATGCATCAATCGGCAGAGGAACTGGACAGAAAGCTGAATTATCAACAAGTATCTATAATGAATCCCGGCAGTATATATTAGATTTCTTCAATATAAAAAATAAAGATGATTATGTTGTTATCTATGTAAAAAACACAACAGAAGGTATAAATAAACTGGCAAATATCCTTCCAAATCAGCCTGATGAAATAATTATTTCATCAAGAATGGAACATCATTCCAATGATCTTCCGTGGAGAATGCGTGGAAATGTTGAATATATTGATATAGATAATTTTGGACGACTTAATCTAAATGAACTTGAAGAAAAGCTTATACAAAGTAGTGGCAAAGTTAGATATGTATCATTAACAGGAGCTTCAAACGTTACTGGTTATGTAAATGATATTAACTATATTGCAAAAATTGTCCACAAATATAATGCACAATTAATA
>CAZLOP010000289.1:0-2293 GCA_964561205.1 uncultured Clostridium sp.
ATGTATAATTATGCTAAAATAGAAGTAATAGTAGATAAAATAAATTGTAATGAAGCAATATTTACTATTATAAACATCCTTAAAAGTATTGAGTATAATAATAGTATAATCGCTAATTTAATGGGAGATGATGTCTTAAACTTTAGTGAAATAGAATTTAATATATTTAATACAAATAGTGGGGAGAGTAATTATATAACTATTGATGAGGGATATGAAGAAGAAACAGAAAAAAGAATAGACCCGGATTTAATTAATTAGGAAGGTGGATAAAATGGGAATATTAAATAAAATTAAGGACATATTATTTGAAGAGGATCCAGATAGTAAAGAAGAAGTTGTTAAAAAGGTGGATAGTAAGCCGATTGCTGAGAAAATTGAGCCACAAAAGGTGGAGGTGCCAAAACAAGTAGAGAGGGAAGAACATTTAGAACAAGTTAGTGAAAGAGAATTGTTTAAGCCAGATAATAATTTTACTTTTCCAGATTTTAATGAAGAAGAATTTTCTAATATGACAAGGCCAAAACCTAAGGCAACTACTAATATACTAGAATATGAACGTAAGAAAAAGATGGAAAAAAGATATGACTATGGAAAATATGAAAGAGTTGAAAAAACGGAAGTAGTGGAAAAGAAAAAGTTTAAACCATCACCAATTATTTCTCCAGTTTATGGTATTTTAAATGAAGATTATAAGCCTGAGGATATAAAAACTAAAAGTGATGTAAGTGGATCTTTAGATATTAATAGTGTTAGAAAAAAGGCTTTTGGGGAAGAAGTAAAACAACCAGATAGTACTTATTATGAAGAAACTGTAACGGTTAAGTTAAAAGAAAATGAAGAAGAAAAAATGCAAAGAGTTAAAACTATTGATGAATTATTAGAAGATACATCTGATGTTACAATAAATGTTTCTAAAAATGATGAAGTTTATGAACCTAAGATTAGTTATGATAAAGTTGATGAGGAATTAGAAGAGTTAACAAAAGAAAAGGAAATTGAAGAAGTTAATGAAAATAATAGTCATGAAGATGATACTTTAGAAAGTGATTTATTTGATTTAATTGATTCAATGTATGATAACAGAGAGGATGGTGATATTTAATGGAATTTTGGTTAAGTTTTTTGCCAATAGTTATCTACCTTTTATTAATAGTGTTGTTAATAATTGGAATTGTTTTAGGAATCAGAATGATTTCAACGATGGAAAAATTGGATAAGGCAGTAGATGAAATCAATAAAAAGATTGAATCATTGAATTCCGTTTTTGGAATTATTGATTTTGCTTCTGGTAAACTTGTTAGTTTAACAGATAAAGTGTTTGAAGTAACTGGAAATTTATTTAATAAAATATTATTTAAAAAGAAAAGAAAGGATGATTATGAATAATATGAAAAAAAATGGGTTTGGAAAATTTGTATGTGGGGCTTTAGTTGGAGCTGGTTTAGGAGTTTTATTTGCACCTAAAAGTGGAAAGGAAACGAGAAAAGATTTAAAGAAAAAACTTGATAAGGTTGTTGAGGATGTAAAGAATATTGATCCAGAAGATGTAAAGGATAGTATTATAAAAAAGGTAAATGAATTAGAAAAAGAATTAAAAGAACTTGATAAAGAAAAGGCATTAAAAATTGCTAAGGCTAAAGCTGTAAAAATTCAAAAAAAGGTTGATGAGTTATATAAGTTAGCTTTAGAAAAGGGGACTCCAGTATTAGAGAAGAGTGTTGCGGATTTAAAACAAGCAACTGCGGATGCCTTAAAGAAAATAGTAAAAAAACTAGAAGAAGAAAAATAGGACTGTAAAGTCTTTTTCTTTTGTGATATAATGAGGGGGGAGGGAAGTTATGGAAGATGAGAGATTGGGATTGATTCTTGAAGAACAACAATTTCCTTATTCGGGATTGTCTTTAGAAGAGGCAAGAGAAATTAGATATTTAGTTGGAAATATTGATTTACTAAATGATGGCGAAATTGTTCATATGAGTTTAGATTTTGTTCCAGAATCAAGAAACGATAAAGCATATGTTAGAGTAAATGGTCTATTTAAAGGTGAACATAATAAATCTTTTATGGGAAATTTTTATGTATTAGAACATAAGAAGAATCGCGATGGGTACAGTAGTTATCTTAAGGTAATTGATGAAGTAACACAAGAAGATAAGGTAATTCAAACAGAATTTTTGTATTTACCAAAATCTATAGTAGTAGCAAATAAGATTATGACTAGAACTATTAGTGAAAAAGAAATACCTTATCCAAACTTAGATAATAAAAAGACTTTAAAATAGTCTTTTTT
>CAZLOP010000290.1:0-2287 GCA_964561205.1 uncultured Clostridium sp.
CTGGATTAGGACCTCCATTTTTTATTGCAACAGCCATTTCTTTACCAATCTTAGTAAAAATTTTGCCTCTTTTGGCATCTGCTTTACCTTTTTTTGCCTGAATATTATGCCACTTTGAATGTCCTGACATATATAACTCCTCCTTATTTTAATTAAATATAAATTACCATAAAATTTATTGCAATTTCACCATACTATATACTTACTTATTATACTTTTATACAAAATCACTCGTAAATTATAACATATTTTATGCTTTTTTTCAATTATTCCACTCTGTTATGGCGTTAAAGTGAATTTGTACATCACTATATCATTTGTTCAATATTTATAATTTTATGGGTCCAGCCTTTATAAAATGCAACTTCATGTGACACAAGAATTATTGTTCCCTCATATTCAATAAGAGCTTCTTTTAATGCATCCTTACATGCTATATCCATATGATTTGTAATTTCATCTAAAATTAGAAGATTACATTTATTAAGAGTAAGTCTGCATAATTTAACCTTTGACTGCTCTCCTCCACTTAAACTGTTTATATTCTGCATGGCTGTCTGATTTTTCACTCCGCATAATGCTAGATATCTTCGTATTTCTTTTTCTGTCATCTTCGGATATTCATTACTTATTATCTCTATTGGTGTAAGACTCTCATCTTCCCATTTTAAATCTTGTTCATAGTACCCAGGAATAATATTCATACCAAATTTCACTTTACCTGAAAGCTTTTTTATATCTCCAACAATACTTTTTAAAAGAGTTGACTTTCCTATTCCATTAAAGCCAGTTATAACAACTTTTTCTCCATTTTTTATACTAAAATTTATTTCAGGCAGAATAGGATAATTATAGCCAACTTTAAGGTTCTTAACAGAAAGAGCTGTCTGGCACATTGATTGTTCATATTTAAATGTTATCTTGGGTTTTATTATATCAACTGTAGGTGCATCAAGCCTTTGAATTTTATCAAGCTGTTTTTGCCTGCCTCTTGCCATTTTTGCAGTTGAAGCTCTCACTTTATTCTTTGCAATATATTTTTCTGTTTTTTCTATATATCTCTGTTGTTCTGTATATCTTCTCACATAATCAGCTTTTAAATTTTCTTTCTGTTTCAAAAATTGTGTATAATTTGCATTATACTTTCTAATATTTTTAAATTCTATATCACATATACATGTTGTAATTTTATCTAAAAATTGCAAATCATGTGAAACAATTATGAATGAACCCTTATAGCTTTTAAGATAATTCGAAAGCCATGCAACATGTTCCTTATCAAGAAAATTTGTAGGCTCATCAAGAAGAAGTACATCTGGCTTTTGTAAAAGAAGTTTAGCCAGAATTACTTTTGCTCTCTGTCCTCCACTTAAATTTCTTAGTATATTATCAAAACCTACTGCCATTATTCCAAGTCCTGCAGAAACCTTTTTTATGGTACTGTCTATACTGTAAAAATCATGTTCCTCTAAAAATTCTTGATATGATGCTGTTTTCTTCATAATTTTAATATCACTATCATACACCATTTCTTCATAAAGTCTGTTCAGCTTTTCTTCAATTTTATATAAATCTTCAAAAGCAGTTTTTAAATAATCATATACAGTATATTCTTCTCTTATTTCAGCATATTGGTCAAGAACTCCCACACTTATATCAGACTGCCACTTTACGCTTCCTTTATCTGGAATTATTTTATCACATAATATATTTAATAGTGTACTTTTTCCAGAACCATTTATTCCTACGACACCCATATGTTCACCTTTATGTAATTGAAATTCTGCATTATTATATAATTTTTTATCTCCATACATATGAGATAAATTCTTTACTTCTAATAAACTCATTATTTTTCCTCCAAAAATATTCTTATAATTTTATGTACAAAAAAACAGAAGACTTATCTTTAAGCCTTCTGTCTTATCATAATACTAATAAAAAACAAAAAGCTATAAAGCAAAATACATTGCTTTATAGCCTAATAAAATCTTAAATCATAAAATTTGAGTCCACAAATAAAACATAGCTTAATTTAACTTTCACTACATTATACATCTAAACTAAATTTTACCCTTAAAGAAGGATGATTTATGATTTCCGCTCCTCACAATGCATTTTCTATACTCATTGATTGGAGCTGCTGCCACAGCAGGATATATCTTTACTCTCATTTTTAACATACAAAATCATCCTCCTTTCACAAATATTTATTACATGATAACTCTTTTTTTGTAACAGTTCAGCCTTCTGGCTGAACAACCAAACCTAGCACCAGCTAAAATAT
>CAZLOP010000291.1:0-2287 GCA_964561205.1 uncultured Clostridium sp.
GAATCTGGCTGAGATCGCATCACTGAAGTGGAAAAGGCAAATACTCTTTATTTGGACTTAGAGACACAGCGTGGTATTGTGAAAGAACAGAAAGGTCTTTCGGCTACTAGTCTGCATAAGAACTGTAATGGATTATTGAATCAGCTATATTCATTGGTAAATGATATGTTCTTTTATTATGATAATGAACTGTTTATTGCCTTTGCCGATGAACTGAATGCTGTGGCTGAATCTTATCAATTGGTTATCAATAACCGTAAGGCAGATGCCAAGCGTAAAAAGAATGAGAGAAAGGGCCTAAAATTATTGCCGGTTATCAATAACTAAGGTGCGGCAATGAATTGATCTGCTACTTGTATAAGCGATTCTATAAGACTGCCTTAAATAAAAGTGTGGTTACTTTTATTTAAGGCAGTCTTTCTATGAGAATACGAAAGAATGTTAAATGAAATTTTTTTTTTGTTCAGTCCGGAGGTGTCGGACTGTGGGAGATTACATTTGCAATATCAAAACAAACCCTTATTGTTTAACCATTTAAAATAAATTCATTATGAAAGAGAACAATGAAAACAAGGCTAAAGCCTTGGAGGAAAACAAAAAGAATTATTCTTCTGAAAATTCAACTCCTCAAAATGGAGAAGATATTATTAGTAATGAAGATGCTGAAAAGCTGGAAGGCGGTATTAAGCATGAAGATCTTGAAAGACCATCTGAAGGTTCTCTTGGTGGAATCATCTGCTGCAATGGTTAATGATTTGTTTCAGATCAATCTAAAAAGATTAGTCTGAAGTAGAAGGTACTTAGCGATAAGTACCTTCTTTATCTTAATTTTTATATCTGAATATATGATAAATACTTACCATTATAAATAGATTCTTATGATTATAAATGATTTAACTATAAAATATACATTAGCAAATAATTGGATATTAAGAACAGATCCATATTATGAATCTAGAAAATATTCTGTTTATGATATTACTTCTCGTTTAACCTTGTATGTGACAAGATCATGTTATACTCTTTTGAAAATATTTCATGATAAGGCTTTGTCTTTTTCAAGTTTGTATGAAGCTATTGAGCAAAAGAATATTAAAATAGATTGGGAAGGGTTTTGGAATCTTTGCAAGGAGGTAGAACCTTTAAATTTTTTAGTTCCTTCGGAATTTCCATTACATAAGGGAGATGGTTTCCCTAATGGAGATGGAGTTTGTGGTTATGATGTTCCTATTACATCTACTCCTTTAACTGCTGAATTGCATTTTACACATAATTGTAATTTAAGATGCAAACATTGTTTCCAAAGTTCTTCTCCTAATAGTAGTCGATACAAAGAACTTGGGGTTTCTGACTGGATTGGCATTTTTGAACAGTTTGAGGATTGCAGAATGCATAATGTGACACTTACAGGGGGTGAAATCATGTTTTATCCACATTTTTCTGAGGTCTTTAATAATATTGTCGATAAAAGGATTAATTATAGAGTACTAACTAATGGTACATTAATAAATAGTAGTAATGTTGAGGCATTATCTAGAAAAAATGTATCATTAACTATATCTTTAGATGGGCACTCGGATAAGCAGCATGACCAGCTGAGAGGAAAAGGAGTCTTTAATAAAGTTGTAAAAAACATTGAACTTTTGGTCGCTCATGGTGCAAAAGTTTCCTTAACATACACTATTAATTCAAATAATTATCTTTATTTACAAGAAGCTGTAAAGTTAGCAATTTCTTTGGGAGTAAAAGGTATCTTCTTTGGATTTACAGATAGAATAGGCAGAGCAAACGAGAATTTGACTTTAATATTGTCACGCTCTCAACGTGAAATTGTAAAACACAATTTTGCTCAATTAGAGGAAGAATATGGTCATCTTCTGAGTTTGTCTTTAGTAGAAGTTGCTACTTTGGAACGCTATCATGAATTTGTTAACAACAAAGTTTATTGTTCTGCCGGAACAACGCATATTGGCGTTAGTTCGGATGGAAAATTATATCCATGTATTTATGCTTTTGGACATGAAGAATTGCTTGTAGGAGATCTTACAAAAGAAAATTTGAAAGAACTTTGGGAAAATAGAGATAAATGGAGAATGTTCCGAGGAGGATTTAGTTTGGAAAATATAGATACTTGTTCTACTTGTACATTAAACAAAAAGTGTTCACTGATGACTTGTCGTCTAAGGAATTATGATCAAGGTAATAGCTTCTATAATAAACCGATAGAATGTGCCGTTGATTATTCTATAGCTTTGTAATATAATGTGTTTTTGAAACTTTAAAAATA
>CAZLOP010000292.1:0-2277 GCA_964561205.1 uncultured Clostridium sp.
CAAGTAACTATTAATGGTGAAAAGTTAAATATGAATGTTGAAGTTATAAAATAATATTAAAAATACTGGGACTGTTGTACTAAATAATTAGTACGCAGTTCCTTTTCTCTTTGATAATTTATAATACATATTATTTTTATAAATAGTTACAATACTATTTAGGTAGAATTTTAATTGCAAAAATGGTATTATATATATAAAATACAATAATTGTGAAGGCCAATATGAATAACTATTACTGTTATTGATTTATTATAGAGTGTGTTATTATAATAAAGTATCTAGAAAATTCAAAGGAGGAATGATTATGGCCGCTTCTATTAAAGATGTTGCAAAAGAGGCTGGAGTTTCGATTGCAACTGTTTCTAGAGTTTTAAATGATATAGATGTAGTAAATGAAGATACTAAGAAAAAGGTATTGGATGCAATAAAAAAATTAGGATACAGACCTAACATAGTAGCCAGAAGTTTAAAGACTCAAAGAACAAAAACAATAGGTATATTACTTCCTGATATATCTAATCAGTTTTATCCAGAAATTGTTAGAGGAGCTGAAGACGTTTCCAATATTTATGATTATAACATAATATTATGCAATTCTGATTTGGATATTGACAAAGAAAAGGAATACTTAAGAGTATTAAAGGAAAAAATGGTTGATGGTGTAATTTACATGAGTAGTGAATTAAATCAGGAAATAATGGATATTATTAATGAGCTTGATTTAAAAACTGTATTAGTTGAAACAAGAGATAAAGATGGAGCACTACCAAGTGTTACAATAAATAATGTTAAAGCCAGCAAAGAAAGTACAGAATATCTATTAAGTAAAGGATTAAAAAATCTTGCATTTATAGGAACTGAAAAAGATGGAATGAATGCATGGAGTGACCGATATTTAGGTTATGAAAAGGCAATGCGAGAAGCTAATATGGAAGTTAATCCAGAACTTGTTTATTTTGGAGCTATAAAAATGAAAACTGGTTGTGAAGGAGTAAGTAAATTCATAAACAGCAAGCAAAAGTTTGATGGAATAGTATGTGCATCTGATGATATTGCAATGGGAGCTATAAATGAGTTAAGGGATAATAATATAGATGTTCCAAATGATGTTAGTGTTATTGGATTTAATGATAATTTTGCAGCTTCAATATTCTATCCAAAGATAACCACAATCTCTCAACCAACATATGATATGGGATCTGTTGCAATGAGAATGCTTATAAAGATTCTAACTCAAAAGCCTTTAGAAGAATCTCAGTATGTTCTGGATTATCAATTAGTTGAAAGAGATAGTACAAAGAAATAATTTTTATCAAATAATTAAGGTGGATCAACAAAGATAGTCTGCCTTAATTTGTATTGTTAAGGATAATAATAGTTTCATATTGTGTTTGTTTTGGCTTATTTGAATTATGTGAAAAATTAAGAAAATAAATTTGAATAAAGAAACATATAGAAAAATTTAAGTATGTATAAATTTTTCTATATGTTTCTTTATTTTTTATAGTATTCCTTCACTTTTTAATATATCTTCAAGTTTTTGAACTTTAGTTGTTAAAGTAACAAATTTTTCTTTTAAATCTTCTTTTGAAGCATTACTGTTTGAAATACATTTTTCAATTTCTTCAACAGTTTTTAAAGCTTCGTCAACATCATTCTGTGCTATTTTTAAATTGGAATCTTTCATAAGTTAATCTCCTTATATAATTTATGTATTGAATATTATGTGTATATTATACCATTAAACATAACAATTTAACCATAACACTAATAAAATATGAAGTTAAAGAATATAAATTATTTAAGAATAATTGTGAGGGAATGACTTTATGATAAATTATATATGGTTTATACTTATTTTTTTAGGAGCTATAGTTGGGTTGATTAATGGAATTGGAGAAAATATATCAAAATCAATTGTAAATTCATGTGGAAGTACAGTTTCTTTTATGATTGAGCTTACAGGTATTATGTGTTTTTGGTGTGGAGTTATGAAGATTGCAGAGAAAAGTGGTTTTACAAAGAAATTATGTGTATTATTAAAACCAATATTAAAACTAATTTTTAAGCAGGCATCTAAAGATGAAAAGACATTAGGAGCAATAGTGATGAATCTTACTGCAAATATGATGGGATTATCAAATGCAGCAACACCATTTGGAATAAAGGCAATGGAAGAAATGGATAAATTAAATCCAAATAAAGGTAAAGCTTCAAACGATATGGCTTTATTTTTAGTACTTAATGCAGCCTGTGTACAATTTATACCTACTA
>CAZLOP010000293.1:0-2277 GCA_964561205.1 uncultured Clostridium sp.
TATTAATTGACAGAGTAACAGAAATGGATATAGAAGAAAAAATGTTTGTTAAAGGATATAAAAATCTTTCAGCAAATGAGCCATTTTTTCAAGGTCATTATCCAGAAATGCCTATTATGCCAGGAGTGCTTCAAATTGAAGCTTTAGCTCAGACTGGAGCAGTAGCTATTCTTTCTATGGAAAAATTTAAAGGAAAAACTCCTATTTTAGCAGGAACAAATAAAGTAAGATTCAAGGATCAGGTAGTTCCAGGAGACAGACTTGATTTATGCTGTGAAATAGTAAAACTAAGAGGAACATTTGGAATAGGTAAAGGAACTGCAAGTGTTGATGGAAAAGTAGTATGTGAAGCAGAAATTCTATTTGCCATAGTATAGGATGGTGATACGTTATGTTTAAGAAAGTACTTATTGCAAACAGAGGTGAAGTTGCTGTAAGGATTATAAGAGCATGCAGAGAACTTGGAGTTCAGACTGTTGCTGTATATTCTGAAATTGATAAGGATGCACTTCATACTCAGCTTGCAGATGAAGCAGTATGTATAGGTCCGGCAGCACCAAAAGACAGCTATTTAAATATGGTAAATATATTAAGTGCCTGTGTACTTAGTGGTGCAGAAGCAATACATCCTGGATTTGGTTTTCTGTCAGAAAACCCAAAATTTGCAAAGATGTGTGAAGAATGTAATATAAAATTTATTGGACCTGATTATAAGACAATGGAATTTATGGGAGATAAGGCTCATGCCAGAAAAATAATGAAGGCTTCTGGTGTACCCGTAGTTCCAGGATATGAAGGAAAAATAAAAGATGAAAATCATGCTCTTGAAATAGCTAAAGAAATAGGATATCCAATAATGATAAAGGCAAGTGCAGGCGGCGGTGGAAAAGGCATAAGAATTGCTTATAATGATGAAGAATTTTTAATGGGATATAAAACAGCTAAAGCAGAAGCTAAAGCATGTTTTGGTGATGATACATTATATATGGAAAAATTTATTGAAAAGCCAAAGCATATTGAATTTCAGATTCTTGCAGATGAATATGGAAATGTTATTCATTTAAATGAAAGAGAATGTTCCATGCAGAGAAAAAATCAAAAGGTTTTAGAAGAAGCACCATCAAATGTTTTAACTGATGAAGTGAGAGAAAAGATGGGTGAAATAGCTAAAACAGCAGCTCTTGCAGTTGATTATAAGAATGCAGGAACAATTGAATTTTTATTTGATAAGAACAACAATTTTTATTTTATGGAAATGAATACAAGAATTCAGTTAGAACATCCTATTACTGAAATGATTACAGGAATTGATCTTGTAAAGGAACAGCTTAAAATAGCATCTGGTGAAAAGCTTAGATATACTCAGGAGGATATAAAAATAAAAGGTCATGCAATTGAATGCAGAGTTAACGCAGAAGACCCAGACCATGAGTTTAGACCATGTCCTGGAGTTGTTGAGGAATTGTGTGTTCCAGGTGGAATGGGAGTAAGAATAGATAGTGCAATATATGCAGGATATAAAATTCCACATTGTTATGATTCTATGATTGCAAAGGTAATTACTTTTGGAAATGATAGAAAAGAAGCTATTGTAAAGATGGATAGAGCACTATCAGAATTTGCTGTAGGTGGTGTAAAAACTAATATTGATTTTGATTTATCAATACTTCAGACAAAAGAATTTTTAGAAGGCGATTATGATACAACATTTTTAAGTGAAATGATGGTGAAGAAGAATGCTTAAGGATTTGTTTAATAAAAGACAATATGCAACACTTAGTCCAGCTGCATTAAAAAATGCTGCAACTGATGAAAAACCTAATGTTCCTAGTGGAATGTGGGTAAAATGTGATGAATGCAATACTATGATTTACAGAGATGATTTGGAAAATAATAATTTTGTATGTACAACATGCGGGCATCATTTCAGACTTACAGCTAAAGAAAGAATAAGAATGTTTGTAGACAAACAAACATTTGTAGAATTAGACAAAGATATGCATACTGCTAATCCTTTAAAGTTCAAAGGATATGAAGAAAAAATAGAAAGCAGTAAAAAGAGAACAACAAGTAATGAAGGTGTTGTGACTGGAATTGGTGAAGTTAAAGGGATTAAAACTGCAATAGCTGTAATGGATAGCTTTTTTATGATGGGAAGCATGGGAACAGTAGTTGGCGAAAAGATAACAAGGCTTATTGAAAAAGCAATAGAAGACAAACTTCCTCTTATTATTTTTACTACATCTGGTGGAGCAAGAATGCAGGAAGGGATTTTTT
>CAZLOP010000294.1:0-2276 GCA_964561205.1 uncultured Clostridium sp.
GAGTAGTGGTCTCCAAAACCATTGGTTCTGGGTTCAAATCCTAGTGCCCCTGCCATATAAAACGTAACATAATAGTATGTTACGTTTTTTGTTATATATTTTATTGAAAGTATAAAATTTTATATTTACTTTTCTATAATTGAATAGGGAATATTAATACATATATTCGATTTTTATGAGGAATTATAAAAAGAAGGTTGAAATATTGTAAAAATTTCACGTTGCAAAAAATTCAAATATTGTTTAAGATATTCATATTATGGTTATAATCCATTATGAGGTGTAGTATTATGAATAAATTAATTGAATTAAATTTTATTCAAAAGAAAAACACATTTGATAACAAAAATGTTAAAAAAATTAAAAGCCTAATAGAAGAAACATCAGAAAATCATGTTTATGATAAATTTAAAGAGAAGTTTTTTAGCAGTGATGAACTTTATAATATAGATAAAAAAGATAAATCTCAAAAATTTTTATGTTCTATAATAAAAAGAGTTTTTACATTAGAAAACAAAACAGGAATAATAAATTTAGTTAATTCAATATATGATGATGGCTGGGATATTAATAATACAGCATTAAATATCCGAGATGATTTTAAAGCAAGCAATAAAATAGAAATAGCGTATGATTTAGCAATGGTGCTTCAAAATGAATATAAACAAGTCCAGTATAAAATCGTTCTAAAGGTTAAGGATTATGATAATTTAGCTATTATAGTTTATCGTGAACTAAATAGCAGCAGTATAGATAATGTTTTAAGTTTTTTTAAAAACAATGGTGATAAACTTGAGAATAAAGAATTATATAAGAATAAAAACAATCCGTATATATTAATGTTAAATTCAAATATGTTAGTTCCAGATGTTTTAGAGCTTACATTAAATAATCAGGATACAACTTTCTTTTATAAATTTAATGTCTTAAAAGGCTGGAAGTATGATTTTAAAGCTATGTATGAAACAAACTTATATCTTCTTTTTCCATTAAAAGTATTTGATTTAGGGAAAAGAGTAAGTAATATGATGTATGATTTTGTAGATGATGAAATGATTAATTTTGAGATAATCAGATTCTTTAAAGAAATGAATAAATATTTAAAGAAGCTTGAAAAGGACAGCTTTATTTCAGAAAGTGCTATATTTGTAACTAATACAATATGCTTTGAGATATTAAGTAATATGTACGAAAGCATTGACTTATTAGAAGTATCTAAGCATGTATTAAATGAAATTGTATAGAAATATATTTGTATTTTGGTTATAAATACTAAGAATATAAAATATATAAATGGTTAATATAATAGTGTCAGGAAGGTGAAAGATTTTACTGACAAATGCCAAATTAACCGAGGAGGGGATTGTAATGTCAAACAAAGCATTAGTTCCAGAAGCAAAATCAGGCTTAGCAAAGTTCAAGAATGAAGTAGCTCAAGAACTAGGAGTACCATTTAAAGAATATAATGGCGACCTAAGCTCAAGACAGTGTGGTTCCGTAGGCGGAGAAATGGTAAAACGAATGGTAGAGGAATATGAGCATAGAATATAAATATTTATTAGAGTATTTATATTAATCGGAAGGTTCATGTTTTGAAACCTAAGGATATCTTATAATAAATTATAAGATATCCTTTTTATATTAAAAAAGGATATCTATTTTCAGTAGGAAAACAATAATTTTACAAAATTACTCATTGAAAAATTATAATTATTTAAGAAGTTTAACTAATATTGATTTTTGTATATGCAATCTGTTTTCTGTTTCATCAAAGATAATATCAGAATATTCATCCATAACTTCAGAAGTTATTTCCTGTTCTCTGTGGCAAGGAAGACAGTGGAGCACAATTACATTTTCATCAGCTTTTTTAAGAAGTTCAGTGTTAACCTGATAACCTTTAAATGCTTCTAGTCTTTCTTCTGTTTCTTCTTCCTGATCCATGCTTGTCCATACATCTGTAATCACAACATCAGCATTTTTAACAGCTTCTTCTGGAGAAGTAGTGTATTCAAATTTTACATTTTCCTTAGCTGCAATTTCTTTTGCACGATTAAAATATGTATCACTGACTTTATATTTTTCAGGTGAAGCAATGGAGAAGTTCATTCCTATTTTTAAACATGCTATCATAAGTGAATTTGCCATATTATGTCCATCACCAATAAAGGCTACTTTTAATCCTTCAAGTATATTTTTATTTTCACGAATAGTCATAAGGTCAGCAAGAACCTGACAAGGATGTTCTTCATTTGTTAAGCCGTTAATTACAGGAA
>CAZLOP010000295.1:0-2274 GCA_964561205.1 uncultured Clostridium sp.
ACCAAAGGTTAAAGAAGGATACTTAGCTAGATATGCTAAATTAGTAAGTTCAGCATCTGAAGGAGCAATATTAAAATAGGAAGTATTTAAAGATGGCAGTTTATAGTTGGCAGCAGATTTTAAGATAATTCTGGATAATATAATTTTAGAATTTATGCATTAAGATAGGCTTTAATTATAAACTGTCAATTATTAGTTATAGAAGTGTAGAAAAGGGGTGGCACTATGTTATTAACTGGAGCTGAGATACTTATTAAGTCACTTCTTGATGAAGGAGTAGACACAATATTTGGGTATCCAGGTGGAGCCGTTTTAAACATATATGATGAGATATATAAGTATAAGGATAAAATAAGACACATTCTTACAGCCCATGAGCAGAATGCAGCACATGCAGCAGATGGCTATGCAAGATCAACAGGAAAAGTTGGTGTATGTTTAGCAACATCAGGACCAGGGGCTACAAATTTAGTTACAGGTATTGCTACAGCATATATGGACTCAGTACCTATGGTAGCTATTACAGGTAATGTTACAAGACCGTTACTTGGAAAAGATAGCTTTCAGGAAGTTGATATAAAAGGAATAACAATGCCAATTACTAAGCATAATTATATTGTACAGGATATAAAAGATCTTCAGAATATAATAAGAGATGCTTTTTATATAGCTCAGGAAGGAAGACCAGGTCCTGTACTTATTGATATTCCAAAGGATATAACAGCATTAAAAACAACTTATACTCCAATAATACCTAAGAAGGTTCAAAGAGATACAAGTGAAATAACAGATGAAGCAATAAAAGAAGCAATAGAATTAATTAATGAAAGTAAGAGACCTTTTATTTATGCAGGTGGAGGAGTTGTAATATCAGAAGCAACTGATCAACTTGTTAAATTTGCAGAAAAAATTAATGCGCCAGTATCTACATCATTAATGTGTATGTCTGGGTTTCCTAATGATAATAAATTATATACTGGAATGATAGGAATGCATGGTACAAAGGCATCAAATATAGGCGCTACTAAATGTGACCTTCTAATCACTCTTGGAGCAAGATTTAGTGACAGAGTAATTAGCAATCAGAATCATATAAAAAATGCAAAAATCCTTCATATAGATATAGATCCAGCAGAAATAAATAAAAATGTAAAAGTAGATTCATGTATAGTTGGCGATTTAAAAGCAGTGCTAGATAAGATTTATCCATTAATAGATGATAAGAATAATCAGGAATGGACTGACTTTATTGATTCATTAAAAGCAGGTAACAATGTACAAGAAGAATGTAATACTCCTGAATTTCTATTTAAAAAACTTAATGAATTAAATGATGGAAGTTTTATAATATCAACTGAAGTAGGACAACACCAAATGTGGGCTGCAAATTATTTTGATTTTAAAACCCCAAGAACCTTTATAACTTCAGGGGGACTTGGAACTATGGGATATGGACTTGGTGCTGCAATGGGAGCACAGGTTGGAAATCCAGATAAGCAGGTTATTAATATAGCTGGAGACGGAAGTTTTGGAATGAACTGTCAGGAGCTTGTAACTGCTGTTAAAAATAATCTTCCAATGATACAGATTGTAATAAATAATAATTGTCTTGGGATGGTAAGACAGTGGCAAAATCTTTTCTATGAAGAAAGATATTCAGAAACTACTCTTGACAGACCAACAGATTATGTTAAGCTTATAGAAGCCTTTGGAGGACAGGGATTTAGAGTTACCAAACCAGAAGAATTGGAGCCAGTGCTTAAGAAAGCCATAAGTGAAAAAGGTCCTGTTCTTATTGATTATGTTATAGATATTGATAAGAAAGCATTTCCAATGGTAGCACCAGGAGCACCAATAAATCAAATTATAAGTGAAGAAGATATAGACAACAATTAGATTTTTATTAGAAAGGGGTTGCCGCACTAAATAATCAGTGTGCAATTCCTTTTGTCTTTCATAAATTATAATTTAACTAAGAACTAAAAGCTAAAAACTAAGAACGGCGGTAGATTTTGCACGGCAAAATCAATGTAATAATATAATAAAAAATCTGAAAGATTTTTCTCCGAAACTCTTAGTTTTTAGTCCTTAGTTCTTAGTTTAAATTTTGAATTTATATAAATGCTAAAGATATATATTAAAATAGGGTAATTAAAGAGTGTAGGAAAATGAATTATGTATATATAGTTAAGTGTAATGATGAAACATATTATACTGGGTGGACAAATAATTTGGATAAACGTATAAAAACTCATAATGATGGCAAAGGTGCTA
>CAZLOP010000296.1:0-2263 GCA_964561205.1 uncultured Clostridium sp.
TATCATATGTCCAATTTTCTTTGTTGATTTTATCTGAATCAAATTCATCACTCCAGATGAGAGTTTTTTTATCCAAAGCAGCTGTGTTGTTATTTAAACCATAGGCATATGTGAAATTGGATAAGACAAATAAACAACTAAAGACAGATGCAGTTTTTTTAAAATTCAAAATGTATCACTTCCTCAAATTTATAATATTTATTTATTAATTATACTATAATTCTATATTTTAACATATAGAATTATAAGATTTTCATCGAGCTGGAACCTTTTTCGGGAGAAAAAAGTGTCTTTGTATAAAAATGTATTGATGAACTTGTTGTTGTGAACAGTGAACATTGATATTATAAATGTGTTCAAAAAATGAACTTGAGAAAAATGGAGGGATATAAGAATGAGTAAGATACTTAAAAAAGTATTAGCAGGAGTTATCACAGCAATGACAGCATTAAGTTTTGTAGGATGTGGTAGTACAAATAAGGAAGCAGAACAGTCTGCACAAACTGAAGATGGAAAAGCAGTAGTTGAATACTGGTATGGCTTAGGTGGAAATCTTGGCGAAAATATGGAAGGTATTATAAAAGAATTTAATGAATCTCAGGATAAATACATAGTAAAAGGAGTTGCAGTGGAAGATTATGATACTACATTTAAAAATCTTCAGGCAGCAATTGCAGGAAATAAAAAACCAGCATTAACTTTATTAGAGGCAGATAAAGTAGATATACTGGCAAATAAAAATATGCTTGCTGATTTAAGCAGCTATACAAAGAACGATCCGGATTATAAAGAAGAAAATTATGTTGAGTCATTTATGTCATTAGTAAAAAGAGATAATAAACTTGTTGGTTTTCCTATTTATGGAACAACACAAATAATGTATTATAATAAAAAAGCTTTTGAAGATAATGGAATTGATCCAGCAGCAATAAAAACTTGGACAGACTTATATGAAGCTGCTTCAAAGCTTGCTAAAAAAGATGGTTCATATTATGGATGGGAACCAATGTGGGGTGCTGATAATTTAATAGATATGTCTTTAAGTAATGGTGGAAGTATTGTAAGTGAAGATGGAAAAACTGTTACGATTAATTCAGAAGAATGGGTTGAAGTATGGGAAAGTATAAGATGTGCAATTCATGAAGACAAAACAATGAGAATTCATTCAACTGGACAAGGTTGGCAGTATTGGTATGATACAATTGATGATGTAATGAAGGATAAGGCTGCAGGATATATTGGTTCATCAGGAGATCAGGGAGATTTAGACTTTACAAAGCTTGCAGCAATGGAACAGCCAGCATTTAAAGAAGGCAAAGAATCTAAACCTGTAGCAGAAGGAAGATATTTTGCAGTACCAGAAGGAGTAAGCAAAGAACAGATAGATGGTGCATATGAATTTATTAAATATTTTACAAGTCCAGAAGTAAGTGCAAAATGGTCAATTGCATCAGGATATATTTCAGTTAATAAACTTAGTGCAGAATGTGAAGATTTTAAAAAATATGTTGAAGAAAATCCACAAGCATTAGTTCCAACAGCACAGGCAGCTCATGCAAGTGCAATGTATATTGATCCAACTAATGGGAAAATCTATGATGCATTGAAAATTGCAGCTGATAAAGTTGAAATTGAAAATGTTTCAGCAAAGGAAGCACTTGATGAAGCAGCAGCAACTGCTCAAAAGGAACTTGATAAGGTTAATAAATAGTTAAATTAGGGGTAATGGGTTTTTATAGAATTTATATAAATAAGAGAGCTGAGTATATTAGGGTTGTACTCAGCTTTTGTGTATGTTATGAATTGAACTAAGAACTAAAAACTAAGAACTAAGAGTTTCGGAGAAAAAACTTTCAGTTTTTTATTATATTATTACATTGATTCTGTTGTGCAAAATCTCCCGCTGTTTTTAGTTTTTAGTTCTCTTGGTTTAATTCATTAAATTATGATTTAGAACTAAGAGAGTTTTGGAGAAAAAACTTTCAGTTTTTTATTATTATTTATTATATTGATTTTGCTGTGCAAAATCTTCTACAGTTCTTAGCTCTTAGTTTTTAGTCCAAATAAATAATGAACGTGTTGAGATGAACATTGAACAATGATATTATATTTTTGTTCAGAAAATGAACTAAATTATAATGAAAGTAGTGAATGTATATATGAAGAATTGTAACAACATAAATAAAAAGTGGAAAAAGAGAATTAATGTACTGCTTTTTATGCTGCCTGCTGCAATTCCTCTTTTTATATTTTGGATTTATCC
>CAZLOP010000297.1:0-2260 GCA_964561205.1 uncultured Clostridium sp.
AGATATTTGATAATGAGGATTTTGGATATTCTAAGATAGTAGTTGAAAGACCAAAGATTAATGAAGATGGTACACCAGAACTAAAGAAAGGTAAGCCAGTAGCTGACACTTCACTTAGAGATACTGAAAATGTTCCATTAAAAGAAGATATAAAGGAATATTTTAAAAGAGAAGTATTACCATTCGCTCCTGATGCTTGGATAGATGAAAAGAAAACTAAAGTGGGATATGAAATACCATTCACAAGATATTTCTATGAATATATACCACCAAAACCAGCACAAGAACTTGAAATAGAAATAAAGGAAATAGAAATGGATTTAGATGGTGCGTTGGAGGAAATATTTAATGACTAGGAAGATGAAAGATAGTGGAATTGAATGGATTGGTGAGATTCCTGAAGAATGGCAAGTGAGAAAGATATTTAATTTAGTAAATGAAATTGGAAGTGGAACAACACCGAAGGGAGATAAATATTATGATGGGGACTATTTTTGGCTTAATACTGGTGATTTAAATGATAGTTATATAACAGAAATAAAAAAAACTGTTAATGATAATGCATTAAGTGATTATTCTGCATTAAAGATTTATCCTAAAGGTTCAATAGTAATTGCTATGTATGGAGCAACCATAGGAAAATTAGGAATTACAATGAGAGAAACAACTGTAAATCAAGCTTGTTGTGTTATGAATACATCAGAAGAAATTTATAATAAGTTGTTATTTTATATATTAATAAGTGCGAAGGATAAATTAATTAACAGTTCTTATGGAGCAGGACAGCCTAATATAAATCAAGAATTAATAAAGCAGTTAAAAATACCAGTTCCTACAATAAAAAACCAGCAGATAATTATTAATTATTTAGATAAGAAATGCAATAAAATAGACCAAACAATAGAAAAAGAAAAAGAAGTAATAGAAAAGCTGAAAGAATATAAACAAAGTGTTATAACAGAAGCAGTTACAAAAGGATTAAATCCTGATGCACCGATGAAAGATAGTGGAGTTGAGTGGATTGGTGAGATTCCTGAACATTGGAGAATAGGAAGAATAAAATATAATACATATTTAAAAGGAAGAATAGGATGGCAAGGATTGAAAGCTTCTGAATTTATTGAACAAGGACCATTTTTGGTTACAGGTACTGATTTTGAAAAAGGAAAAGTTAATTGGAAAAAATGTTATCATATTTCAAATGACAGATATGAAGAAGCACCTGATATACATTTAAAAGTTGGCGATTTATTAATTACTAAAGATGGAACAGTAGGAAAATTGGCTTACATTGATTCATTGCCAGGAGAAGCATCTTTAAATAGTCATTTGTTACTTATAAGACCTAGTACAAGCTTATATACTAATAAATATTTGTATTGGATTTTTAGTAGTTCTATTTTTTATAAATATACAGGGTTATCTCAAGATGGTAGTATAATGGCATCATTATCACAAGAAAAAATTAATAAATTTAGTTTTCCAGTTTGTTCGTTAGAAGAACAACAACAAATTATAGATTATCTTGATAAAAAATGCTCAGCAATAGATAAACTAATCTCAAGCAAAGAAAAATTAATAGAAAAGCTAACAGAATACAAAAAATCACTAATATATGAATGTGTAACTGGTAAGAGGGAGGTGCAGTAATTAATGAATGAAGAAGAATTAAAGGAAAAAGCTTTTGAAGAAGCTATAGAAGAATATCTTATAACTAAAGGTGGATATACAAAAGGTAATCCTAAGAATTTTAATAGAGAATTAGCTTTAGATACTGATACTCTTATTGGTTTTATTAAAAAGACTCAGCCTAAGAAGTGGGAACGTTATGTGACCATATATGGTTCAGCTAGTGAAGAAAGTTTTATTAAGCGTTTTTGCAAAGAAGTTAAGGCTAATGGGTTATTAGCTGTATTAAGACATGGATTTAAGGATAGAGGTATAAAGTTTGAAGTAGCTTACTTTAAACCAGCTAATACAGATAATCCTGAAACGGTTAAATTATATGAAGAGAATATACTACACTGTACAAGACAGCTCCATTATTCAGTATTTAATGAAAACAGTATTGATATAGTTCTATTTTTGAATGGTATTCCAGTAGTATCTATGGAGCTTAAATGCCAGTTTACTGGACAAACCATACATAATGCTATTAATCAGTATAAGTTTGATAGAGCAAGTAAAGACACCATCTTTGAATTCAGAAACAGAGTATTGGTTCATTTTGCAGTAGATTTATTTGAAGTACACATGACTA
>CAZLOP010000298.1:0-2260 GCA_964561205.1 uncultured Clostridium sp.
AACTGTACAAGTTGAAAGCCCTAATGGTTCTTATCCAGTAATTATCAAAGATGTTAAATAATCCATTAGGGTTATTTTTTTCTATTTTAAGTTAAGTTTTTTAATAAATAGATTGTTATGGTTGTAAAAAATGAAAAATTATTATATAATACAAGAGAATTTTGAAAGGAAAGAATTGAAGTTATGAAAAAAAATGTACATGAAATCGAAATAACTATAGAAGGAAAAGAATGGGAAACTATTTTAGACAAAGCTTTTAAGAAAAAAAATAAAGATGTTAAAATAGATGGATTTAGAAAAGGTGCTGCTTCAAAAGAAATGTATATCAAAAAGTTTGGTATTGAATCATTATATATGGATGCAGTAGATATGGCTGTTGAACCAGCATATAAAAAATTGTTAGATGAAAACAAAGATTTAATTCCAGTAATTGAACCAACATTAGATGTTAAAACTATCGATAAAGATAAAGTAGTATTTAAATTTACTATAGTAACTAAACCAGAAATTAAATTAGGTGCTTATACTAAATTAGGAATTAAAAAAGATGCTGTTAAAGTAACTAAAGAAGAAATAAATGAAGAAATTGATAATTTGAGAACTAGATTTGCTGAAATCGTTGTTAAAAAAGATGGAGAAGTAAAACAAAAAGATACTGCAGTAATTAACTTTAAAGGATATGTAGATGGTAAAGAATTAGAAGGTGGAAACGGAGAAAACTATCCACTTGAAATTGGTTCTCATACATTTATTCCAGGATTTGAAGAAGCAGTAGAAGGAATGAAGGTTAATGAAGAAAAATCAATCGATTTAACATTCCCAAAAGATTATGTTCCAGATTTAGCTGGTAAAGCAGTTAAATTTGATGTTAAAGTTGTAGAAATCAAAGAAAGAGTATTACCAGAAATTAATGAAGATTTATTTAAAGACTTAGGATTTGATGATGTAAAAACTAATGAAGAATTCGAAGCTAAAATTAAATCTCAATTAGAAGAAACTAAAAAAGCACAAGCAGAAGATGTTTATTCTGAAAAATGCTTAGATAAAGCTGCTGATAATATGAAAGTAGATTTAAATGAAGAAATTATTGATGATGAAGTTCATAGAATGATTCATCAATTTGAAGAACAATTAAAAACTCAAGGTTTAAATATTGAACAATACTATCAATTTACTAATACAACTCATGAAGATTTACATAAACAAATGGAAGGTGAAGCAACTAAGAGAGTTAAATATAGATACCTTTTAGAAGCTGTTATTGATGAAGAAAAAATAGAAGTAACTGATAAAGAAGCAGAAGAAAAAGCTGAAGAAATGGCTAAAAACTATGGTATGGATAAAGATGAATTCATTAAAGCTTACGGAAGCCTAGAATTTATCAAATACGATATGAAAATGCGTAAAGCAATTGAAATAGTTCAAGCTTAATAAAAAAAGACCACAAGAAATTGTGGTTTTAGTATGCAAAACTTGTCGTATGATTTTTATTTTCCAAAATTATAACAATTGATATAAAAAAGGCATCTTTATGCAAACCCTAGTGGTAAGCGTCTAGTCCTTAGAACTTGCTTCTCACTAAAATAATGATAATATTCTAATATTTAAAAGTAAATACTTTTTATAGATTTATATCAAATGTTTTGATAAAATGTAGGTGGTGATTATTATGTTCGTAGATGAAACAGTAATTAAAGTAATAGCTGGAAAAGGTGGAGATGGATGTACTTCTTTTCGTCGTGAAAAATATATTGAAATGGGTGGCCCAGATGGTGGAAATGGTGGAAAAGGTGCAGACATTATCTTTGTAGTAGATAAAAGTTTAAGAACTTTAGTAGATTTAAGATATAACAAAACTATTAAAGGTGATAAAGGTGTAAATGGTAAAGGTAGTAATAGAAATGGTGCTAATGCTAAAGATGTAATTATTAAAGTGCCTGAAGGAACTACTATTTATGATATGGATACAAATCTGGTTATTGCTGACTTAACTAAAGATGGTGAAGAATTTATAGTCGCTCATGGTGGACGTGGTGGACGTGGAAATCGTGCATTTGCTACTCAACAAGAACCAGCCCCAAAAATGAGTGAATATGGTGAACCTGGAGAGTATAGAAAAATTAAATGTGAATTAAAAGTAATGGCAGATGTTGGATTAATTGGAATGCCAAGTGTTGGAAAATCTACATTATTATCAGCCATTAGTGGAGCAAAGCCAAAAATTGCAGAATATCATTTTACAACATTAAGTCCAAATCTT
>CAZLOP010000299.1:0-2247 GCA_964561205.1 uncultured Clostridium sp.
AACCTGTTTATTCAATTATAGAAGCTATTAAAACAACACTGGAAAAAACACCACCTGAACTTGCAGCGGATATTATGGAAAAAGGAATAATGCTTGCTGGTGGAGGTGCATATTTAAGAGGATTTGATGTGTTAATCAATAAGGAAACAAATATGCCTGTACATATAGCTGAATCTCCTCTTGATTGTGTAGTGCTTGGAGCGGGAAAAGCATTAGAAGACTTTGATAAAATCAGCAGAGCTCAAAGGAGTTAATTCAAATGAGGCTTTTTAAAAATAAACTGGCAGTAACTATAATAGTACTGTCAGTTGCCTTTTTAGCTTTAATATTTTCAAGTGTCAAGAGAGAAAACAAAAGCATAGCTGAAAGTGCAGCAGGTACAGCGTTAAATCCAGTACAAAGTATAGTTTATAAAACAACTGACAGGGTAAAAGAAAGTGTAGATTTCTTTTTAAATTTCTCAGAAGTAAGAGATGAAAATAAAAAATTATCTATTGAAAATGAAAAATTAAAAGATAAGCTTCTTGCATATTCAGATCTTGAAGAAGAAAATGCAAGGTTAAGAAAAGTTCTTGATTTTACTGAAGAAAAAAATAATTATGATTATGTTGGATGTGATGTAATAGGATATCCTAATAACAATGTTTTAGAAGGATATATTATTAGTAAAGGCAAAAATGCAAATATACAAAAAGGTATGGTTGTTATTGCATCAGAAGGTCTTGTTGGTCAGGTTACAAGCGTTGGGGAAAACTGGAGTATTGTTCAGTCATTAACAAATGAAAATATAGTAGTAGCAGTAATGGCAGATAGTACAAGGGAAGCAACTGGATATATAAAAGGATATAAGGACAGCCAGAATAAAAATATGGCTAAGGTATATGATCTTCCTATTGATTCTAAAATCAAAAAAGGCGATGTTATAATGACATCTGGTGTTGGTATGCTTTATCCAAAGGAAATAAAAATAGGTAAGGTTGTATCAGTAGAAGAAGATAAAATTAAAGTAATGAAAAGTGCAGTTGTTGAGCCATATGTAGATTTTAATAAATTAGAAGAATTATTTGTAATTGTGCCTAAAAACACAAGAGAAGTAAAGTATAATTAGGTGGTTTGAATATGGTTAAAGTTATTTTGGTTTTAATAAGTATTGGGCTGCTTATTCTGGATAATTCGCTGCTGCCTTCTTTTTCAATATACGGTGTATACCCTAGTTTATTATTTACTTTTGCAATAACATATTCTCTTTTAAAGAAAAAGAATGATGCATTATTTATGGGGATATTAAGCGGCATCCTTCAGGATGTCTACTTTTTTAATGGATTTGGAGTTAATTGTTTAATTAATATGCTTCTATGCATTGCAGCAAGTGCCATAGGAGATTCAATTGTGAAAAATAAGCGAATAATTCCTGTAGTATCAATGTTTTTTATTACAATGATAAAGTTTGCAGCTTTATTTATAATTCTATATTTTATGGATATGAGTCTTGGGCTTGGGGTTCTTAGAATGATTGTTATGAGTGCTGAAAATGCTATAATAACATTTATCATTTATAATTTTGTATCACGAAAAGTTTATGAAAACAGCTCAGACCAGCAGTGGAGGTTTAAATGATAGGGGATAAACCAGAATCCGAAAAAAGGATATCAAGGTATGGAGTTTTATGTATAATTTTACTTGTGATATTTGTTGTTATTACATTGAAACTCATGTATATACAATTTTTGAATTACAATTATTATAAAGAAAAAGCAAATGACACTTCAACTAAATTTGTGGCAGAGAAAGCACCAAGAGGAAAGATATATGACAGGAATGGTGTTATTCTTGCTACAAATGAAGAAACATATATAGTTACATATACTGAAACAGAAGAATCAAGAGAAAAGTTTTATTCAACATTAAAAGAATTTTTTAATATATTAGATGAAAATGATGAAAATTTTAATGATACCTTTAATTTAAAAGTAAATTCAGATGGAAGTATTTTTTATGAATATTTAAATAGTGAAAAAGAGCTTCAGGATGCTGAAGAACTTAGATTTAAAAAAGACAGAGGTCTTAATGCTATAATTGAAAAAAAATTATTTCCTGATGATGAAGAACTGACAGATGAGCAGAGTGAAAAAGCTGATGCTGAATTATTAAAAATGACACCAGAAGATGCATTTTATAATCTTGTGAAAACTTATAATTTAATAGAAATGGCTGATGCAGATTATGCTGAGAATAAAAAACAATATA
>CAZLOP010000300.1:0-2240 GCA_964561205.1 uncultured Clostridium sp.
TTGAAACTCCATTATCAAGTAAATATTTTATAGTTTCAAAAGATCTTATTCCTCCGCCAAGTTCTACAGGAATATTAAGTTCCTTTGCAACTTTAATTACTAATTCATGATTTTGACTGCTTCCAGATTTAGCACCATCAAGGTCTACAAGATGAACATATTCTGCACCCTTATCTTCAAATGATTTTGCAGTTTCCAAAACATCTGCAGCAACAATTTCCTTCTTATTATAATCGCCCTGATATAACCTTACTGGCTTACCATCAATAATATCTATAGCTGGCAAAATTATCATTTAATCAACTCCCCAAAATTTTTAAGTATATTAAGTCCTACACTGCCGCTTTTCTCTGGATGAAACTGAGCGCCAAATACATTTTTATGTCTTACCATTCCTGGAATCTTATTTTCACCATATTCACTATATGCAACTAAATCTTCATCATTATAGTCCCTTGCAAAATATGAATGAACATAATAAACAAACTTACCTTCATCAATACCTTTAAATATATCATCAGCTTTATTATATTTTAGATTATTCCATCCTATATGAGGTATTTTTATATTATTTTCTCTGTCATCTTTCATCTTTACAATACTGCCTTTAATAAGTCCAAGACCATTTTTTTCAACGCCTTCATAACCTTTTTCAAATAACATCTGCATTCCAAGGCAGATTCCAAGAAGATATTTTCCTTTTTCTACCTCTTTTTTAATTACTTTATCAATTCCCAGCTTTTCTATTGTCTCCATAGCATCTGGAAAAGCTCCAACTCCAGGCAGTATTAAAGCATCAGCATTTATCATATCTTCTTCTTTAGATGATACTTTATTTTCAAGACCAAGATAATTTAATGCATTTCTTACACTTTTTAAATTTCCCATGCCATAATCTATTATTACTATCATGCATACACCCCCATTACTTATTTAAAGTTCCTTTAGTTGATGGCATTCCATTCTCGCTGCTTACAAATTTAGCTTCCTTCAATGCTCGTCCAAAAGCTTTAAATAATCCTTCTATTTTATGATGATCATTTTCCCCATATAAAACTTTTAAATGAAGGGTAATACCAGCATTAAATGCAAATGCCCTGAAAAATTCAACTACCATTTCTGTAGACATTTCTCCAACCTTTTCCCGATTAAAATCACAGTCAAATACAAGATAGGGTCTGTTGCTTATATCTAAAGATGCAAATGCTAATGTTTCATCCATAGGAATATAAAAGGTTCCATATCTGTTTATACCATTTTTATCTCCAATTGCCTCCTTAAATACTTGCCCAAGTGCAATTCCTATATCTTCAATTGTATGGTGATCACATACATAGATATCTCCATCTGCCTTGACTTCTAAATCCATTTTACCATGAAATGCAAATAAATTAAGCATATGGTCAAAAAATCCTATTCCTGTATCTATTTTAGTTTTACCAGAACCATCAAGATTCATTTTTACACTTATTTCTGTTTCATTTGTGCTTCTATCTAATTTTGCACTTCTTTCCAAAGTATCACCTTCCCATAATAAGCTTAATAAACAAATACATTTTTTATTGTTTCAACTACTTTTGCATTTTCCATTGGTGAGCCTACTGTAATTCTAAAAGCATCACCATCAAAATATCTTATTGCTATTCTATTCATTACAAGACCATTTCTTAAAGCATCTTTATGATTAGTTCTTCCATAAATAAAATTTCCTTTAGAAGGATAAAAATTTATTTTCATAGCTGCATTTTTTTCTATATTTTTCAGATCCATATATAAAGCTTCTCTGCTTTTAATTACTTTCTCACAATTATCTATAATCCTTTTAGGGTATTTAAGAACAACTTCTGCAAGATTTTGAGAATACGAACTTACTGTATATGGAATTTTAACTTTTAAAACCTTTTTTATATTTTCTTCGCAGCTTATTAAAAATCCCATCCTTAATGCTGCAAGTCCCCATGCTTTAGATAAAGTTCTTGTAACATATAAATTTTTATATTTATTTATATAAGGTATAACAGTATCTTTATTAAATTCATAGTATGCTTCATCTATTACAACTACACAGTTTTTAAATTCTTCTAAAAGTTTTATTATTTCATCAATAGAAAAATTAATCCCCGTAGGATTATTGGGATTAGAAAAAACTATCATATCAACATTATTTTCTTTTCCAAAGCTTATAAATTTATCCATATCAAATTTTATATTTAAATCAATATCATATTTTATCAAACTTC
>CAZLOP010000301.1:0-2229 GCA_964561205.1 uncultured Clostridium sp.
CAGTAGATGAATTATTTTTACTTATCTGACTAGCTATTTCATCATTACAAACCTCAATATATCCAAGCTGATTATTAATTGCATCTGCAGATGTTGAAAGTTCTTGTGAACATGCTGATAATTCACTTGATTTATTTAAAATTACTGATATTAATTCCTTAACATTCTCTACAGCAATATTTAATAAATTTGCTGTTTTTGTAAACTCATTATTTCCTTTTATACTAACCTTCTGAGAAAAATCATAATTTTTAATTCTTTCCACAAAACTATTAATCTTCTTTAATGGAGTAATTATTGTTCTTATCATAATACTTCCTAATATTAATGATAAAACTAGTCCTAATACTATACATACTATTATCTGTTGTTTAGCAGCTGAATATAACTGTATGTTTTTCTCATTTTCATCTTTTGCTTTAAATGTACTATAACTTACAAGTTTATTAATTGAATTCTGCATATCATTTCTATATTTATAAGCCTCTTTATAAATACCTGCTAATTCATCTGTTTTTCCTTCTTCAAGTTTTTTTAATAAAATATTATCTTTTTCTATATATTTATTATACGATTCTGTTAATAACTTAAGTTCTTTATTTTGATAAGTATCAAGCTTTATTTCCTTGTATTTATTTAGCCATATATCCTGCTCTTTAATATTTTCTTTTATATCATTTTTTAAATCATTTTGGGCTAATTCATCATCTGTGGAAATAAGATTTAACAAGTTGTTATTCATCTGCAATGAGTTTTCATTCAACCTATGTAGACGTTCTATTGCTGTTAATTGATTGCTATACATATTATCTAAGGCATTATTAAGCTTATTTAGACTATTTATCCCTACAAAACCAATTATGGATATAATAATAAATATTATGCCATATGATATTCTCATTTTTATACTTACATTAAGTTTATTGAATATCCCCACATTTCATTCTTCCTTTCTTTTTTTATATTTTATTTTATAGAAAATAATCCACCATAAAGTATGGTGGATTATTCACTAATTAAGCAATTATATTACTCTGTTACTTTTTCAGAGAATTGATTTTGTTTTTCTTTTCCATATTCAACTATTTGATCAGCAGTGATCCATTTTACTTCAACAGGATAATTATTTTCTACTTGTTCACCTTTTATCTTTTTGTCTAAAACATCAATAATTGTTTTACCAATTGAATATGAGTCTTGGTCAACAATACCTGTAATTAATTGATCATCCATACCATTTTCCCAAGTAGCTGTATAATCAAATCCAAAGTGAGAAATTTGTCCACCTTTACCTTGTGATTTTATAGCTTCCATTACACCTGTATCTGGTCCTTCAGAACCTAAAGAGAATACTGCAACCATATCTGGATTAGCAACAATTTGACCTTCTAATTGTTGTTTAGAAACTGATGATTTATCATCATCTTGAATTGGTTCTAACCATGTAAAGTTACTAGCATCGCTACCCATTTCTTTTTCAAATCCTTTTTTGATACCTTCTTGTCTATATGTCATTGTTGTTTGAGTAAGATTTGTAGCTACTAATCCAACTTTACCACTCTTAACTCCTTTTTCTTTTAATGATTTAGCACCCTGTTGTCCTAATTCTTCTCCAGCTAACTTATTATCAGTACCTATATATGCAATTCTATTTTCTGCTGTCTTTACATCAGCATCAAATGTCACTACTGGAATTCCAGCTTGATTAGCTTCCATAACTTTATTGTCAAACATATCTGGATCCATTGGTGCAACTGCAATACCAGCTACATTTTTTCCAATTGCTTCATCAATAAATCCTAAATGTCTTTCATTCTTTTGTGCTTCACTTGGTGGTGTTGTCTTTACTACTAATTCATATCCTAATTTTTCTGCTTCTTCTTCAGCTGCTTTTCTCATTGGTGACCAATAAGCACCTGTATCACATATTGGAACAAAATAAATTACCTTTTTTTCTCCTGAACCTCCACCAGCTGATGCAGTATCACCTTTATTAGCTGATGATCCACATCCGATTAATCCTGTTAATAGTAATGTTGTTGATATTAATGCTATTATTCTTTTTTTCATAATATACCCTCCATTTTTTATATATTTTAATATAGTAAACTTTATTATTTTTTTGCAGTATTAACATTATTTTTTTTGATTTTTCCAACCTTCAAGCTTCCTTTTCTTCTAAAGAAATCCACAACTATAGCTAAAATAATTACAGCTCCCGTTACTGCT
>CAZLOP010000302.1:0-2221 GCA_964561205.1 uncultured Clostridium sp.
TGCTATTTCAATTCCATAAACAAAACCTGAACATGCAACGCTTATATCAAAACATACAGCTTTTTTGGCATTTAACTTATCCTGCACAATACATGCCACAGATGGAATAAAATTATCAGGTGATATAGTTGCAACTATAATAAGTTCCAAGTCTTCTGCTTGTATTCCAGCTCTCATTAAAGCATTAGATGCTGCTTTAACTGCCAAATCTGAAGTATCTTCACCTTGAGATATTCTTCTTTCAATAATTCCAGTTCTTTCTCTTATCCATTCATCATTTGTTTCTACAAACTTGCTCATATCATCATTACTTACTGCAAGTGGTGGAACATAAGCCCCAACACCTGCAATTTTTATTGCATTCATATACTTCTCCTTTAACTCAGCTTATATTTTTCTTTAAAAAAATCATTTATTTTATTTAAAGCAGATATCAATATTTCTTCTTCTTTTTCTTCTAAACCATCAATAACTGTATGTACCATATCATGATGAAATTTTTCATGTATTCTATATGCAAGCTTTCCTCTTTTAGTAAGCTTAATTAAAACAACTCTTCGGTCTTCCTCTATTCTTTTTCTTTCTACATATCCTTTTTTTATTAATTTATTTATTGCTGTAGTTAATGTACCAACAGTAATTTTTAGGATACTTGCAACTTCCGACATTGTCTTTTCACTATACATTCCTATTGCTTCTATAGTATGTACTTCTGTTATAGATAAATCAGAGATAACTCCTTCTGCTAAACTATGCTCTTCTATCTGCAAAACATCATTAAATAATTGAACCAGCAATTGATTAATTATTACTGTGTCGCCATGCATTATCATACCTCCACTAAAAACTGTAGATGATGGTCTTCTGTTTTTATTTTTCTTTCAAATATTTTGATTATCAAAATATCTATAACTAAAACTATACTATATACACATTATTTTGTCAATCTCTACCATATTGTACCATCTATTATATTCTTTAATTTAGCATTTTACTATGTTATAATCTAGATAAATAAATTCATTAATTTATAAGAAATGACAGGAGGCGGTTATTATGAAAAAGAATTTAATTTTAGCTTTATGTGTTGTTTTAAGTTTTACATTAATATCATGTAAATCAAAGACAAACGATAATGCTGGTAATAATAGCAATATAGTTGTTGAGGAAAAAAATAATTCTAACAGCAGCAAAGATGATAATAATGATAACAAAAATAAAGAAGATGACGAATCTCCATCTAATGCAGATAATAAGTCTGACGAAACATTATCTTTATATAAAATTGATGAAAATTCTTTAGAACCTAATAAAGATACAGATATTACAATATCAAACAGTGATTCATTAGAAAATAGAGTTCAATGCTTAGCAGATTCAGTTTCTAAAGATTACTTTAGTGGTCTGCCAATAAAAGTTAAATCAATTGATTCAGTTGATGGTAAAAAAATTGCAACTATTAACTTAGTAGATGGTGATAATAATTCATCATGGAAAGATCATTTTCAAGGTTCAACTGGCGGGCAAATCACAACAGACACTTTAATCGAGAACTTTTTACAGGTAAGCTACAAAGGCGAATGGATTGATGGTGTAACTTTCTTATACAATGATACACCTATTGAATACGACCATGTTTATAAGCTTTCACAGACTCAATACAGAAATTAAAAACAGGCTGTCGTAATTTAACGGCAGCCTATTTTTTATATTTCTCTTTGATTCTTTTATATTTATGGTATTTTTTTATCGGGTTTAACTCTTCATCCTTTTCCATGTAGTCAAGATATCCTTTATCAATTTCAACACAGTACGCCACATCATCAAGAGCCTTGTTAAATTTACCAATATTAACATAATAACATGCTCTATTATAATACAAAAAATCTTCATTTGTATTTTTTATTCCTTCAGTTACTACTTCTATTGCCTTTTCAAAGTTGTTCTCTTCTCTATAAATGACACTTAAATTCAAATAACTATACGAATATTCCTTATCTTCATCTATGGATTTTTCATAATATTTTTTACTCTCTTCATTTAAGCCAAGTTTTTTTAAAATAACACCCTTATTAAAAAGAAGTTTATAATTATGTTCATCAATATTTAAAGCTTTATCTATGTATTCATCTGCCTTTAGATTTTGAGACAGTTCTTCATATATACATGCAATATTAGCATAAGCCCATACAAGATTTTCATTACATTCAATACTTTTTTT
>CAZLOP010000303.1:0-2213 GCA_964561205.1 uncultured Clostridium sp.
AATATTTTTAAACCTTTCACACCATTTTTATTTCCATTTTCATAAAGTTCATTTATACATTTTTTATCTTCATCATCAAAACCAATTATAAGAGAACCATTTCTTTTAAATGGCACATGAAGTTCTCTACATATAGCTTCAAACATTTGGTTCCCTCGTACATTGTATTTAGCACAAAGAGAGCCTTGCTTTGGGTCATATCCTGCATGAACAATAGCAGAATTTGCCTTGCTTGTTCCCATTGAAATATCTCGTTCCTTTTCAAGTACTGCAACCTTTAAATCATATTTTGTAAGTTCTCTAAATATTGAGCAGCCTATAACTCCGCCTCCAATTATAGCAACATCATACATAAACAAACCTCCTGCTTTTAATAATAATTGCCCTTGAACTAGCTGTTTCCTACTCTAGTGCTATAATATACTTTTTCATAAATTCTCCTCCTCTAATGCATTTAAATTTTCCACATATGCTTTTTGTTGTTGATACACTTGAAGCACCATTATTCCATTAAATTTAGTATTATCTTTTATGTCCTTGATAACGATTACCTTGGAACTGAAACCTTCTGCTAAATCTATGTAGTTTAACTGTTCATCATTTTTTTACTGTGGCTATTACCGCATTTTCTTAAAAAAGACTACTGTTCATACTACTCCTTCCAGCATATAAAATTTAATGTTATATTTCTTTTTTATACATTCTTATAAAATTCCCATCATTTTCTTGAACCATATGTAAATAACTCCATCCACATTTCTCATAAAAATGTTCATGTCCAGTTATAAGATACAATTTCTTATACCCCATTTTACTTAAATCACTACATACAAAATCTAATAAGTTCCTTGCAATGCCAAGCTTTCTATATTCTCTCTTAACATATAATGCACATAAATTAGGAGTTAAATCTTTCCGTTTATGAAAATCATTTTCTATTACTCCTGCACCAGCAATAATTTCTTCCTCATCATTAATTACAACATACCATTGAGGAATACCTGAGATATTTTTTTGACAATCACACATACTTTCTAAATATGCTTCTTGTGGTACTCCCCATTTTTTATGAAACATCAAAGATGCTTCTTCATTTAAATCTGTTCTATCTCTTAAGGAAATAATTTTATATGTTTTATCGCCCATCTTATTTTCGTCTCCTATCCAATATATAATATATTAAATATTAACATTCAAATGAAAATAAATCTATAATTTTTATAAAAAAACTGTATCAGATATCTAATTCATATCCAACACAGTTTTTATGTTTACACTTTTATAATAACATTAAACTTATTATTTGAAGTCTTCAATTCTGATAATATTATTAATCTTTTCAGTTGACTTTAAATTTTGAATTTCTTTCATTGCATTATTAAACTGTCCTTCTTTTGTTTTATGAGTGATAAGAACAATTGTAACATTCCCATTTTCTTCATCGCCTTTTTGAATTACAGAACGTAAACTTATATCGTTCTTACCTAAGATAGCTGTTATTTCACCTAAAACACCTGGCTCATCAAAAACAGTAGCACGTACATAATACTTGCTTTCCATTTCATCCATAGGAAGAATTTCTCTCTTCCATAAGTTGTTCTTAACAACTGGATTAGGACTTTCACAGTTAACACCATTTCTTACAATTGTAACTATATCAGATACAACAGCACTTCCTGTTGGAAGATCTCCTGCACCTCTTCCATAGAACATAATATCTCCAACTGCATTACCATTTATGAATACAGCATTAAATGAATCATATATGCTTGATAATGGATGTTTCTTTGGAATCATTGTTGGATGAACACGAAGTTCAATCTTACCATCAGTTTCTTTTGCTATTGCAAGAAGCTTAATTCCCATGTTGAATTCTTTAGCATATTTCATATCAACAGCTTCCACTTTAGTTATTCCTTCTCTGTAAATACTGTCTACATCAATCTTGCTTCCAAATGCTAATGCTGCTAATATTGCAAGCTTGTATTGTGCATCATAAGCTTCTATATCAGATGTTGGATCAGCTTCTGCATATCCTTTCTCCTGTGCTTCTTTTAATACATCATCAAAGTCTGCACCTTCAAGTTCCATTTTACTTAATATATAATTTGTAGTACCGTTAACAATACCATATAACTTTTCAATCCTATTTGCTGTCAGGCTTTCATCTATACCTTTAATTATTGGAATACCACCTGCAACACTGGCTTCAT
>CAZLOP010000304.1:0-2210 GCA_964561205.1 uncultured Clostridium sp.
AAAAGCAGATGGAAAGATTCATTGATTTCTCTGATGGAAAAGCTCTTTTAGTTAACAATGCAGACTGGTTATTAAATTTAAACTATGTGGATTTCCTAAGAGAAGTTGGTGTTCATTTTACTGTAAATAGAATGCTTACAGCTGAATGCTTTAAACAAAGAATGGAAAAAGGTTTATCATTCCTTGAATTTAACTATATGTTAATGCAGGGGTATGATTTCTATGTATTAAATCAAAAATATAATTGTAAAATGGAGCTTGGTGGAGATGACCAATGGTCTAATATGATAGCTGGTGTTGAACTTGTTAGAAGAAAAGCACAAGGTCAGGCAATGGCAATGACTTGTACTTTGCTTACAAACAGTCAGGGGCAGAAGATGGGTAAAACTGTAGGTGGAGCATTATGGTTAAATCCAGAAAAGACACCTCCATTTGATTTCTATCAATATTGGAGAAATGTTGATGATGCAGATGTTGAAAAATGTTTAGCACTTCTTACATTCTTGCCAATGGATGAAGTAAGAAGATTAGGCGCTTTAGAAGGAGCAGAAATCAACAAGGCAAAAGAAGTTCTTGCATATGAAGTAACAAAACTTGTTCATGGTGAAGAAGAAGCTAAAAAGGCTGAAGCTGGTGCAAAAGCGTTATTTGCTGGTGGAGCAGATATGTCAAATGTTCCAACTTTAACAATAAGCAAAGATGATTTGGGAAAGACTTTACTTGATATAATGGCTTCAAATAAGATTATTCCATCTAAAAAAGAAGGAAGGAGATTAATTGAACAAGGTGGTCTTTCACTTAATGGAGTTAAGGTTGAAGATGTAAACAGATTATTAACTGCTGAAGATTTTGAAGATAACAGCATATTAATAAAAAGAGGCAAGAAAAATTATAATAAAATTGAACTGGCATAATTTTTAGCTGAATCTTTGATTTTGCTGGCAATTTGCCTTTATCACTGCAGGTGATAAGATTCTTTAACATATAATGAGATAAGTAATGAAATAAAAGGTTCATTATTTATCTTTTTTTTACCTAAAATAATTATTATGTTTGAAATTATAATGATATGATAAATGTTTACAAAAAAATATACTTTTATTTTATATTTTACTATGTAAAACAGAGCAAAGTTGATATAATGATATCTGTAAGTAATTGTTTACAATAAGTTATATATACAGATCAGCATATGAAAACAGGAGTGATGTAATTATGAAAATAATATTTAATGCAGATGATTTTGGAATATCCAAAGCAGCAAGCCTTGGAATTATTGAAGCACATAAAAAGGGTGTTATTAAATCAACAAGTCTTATGTGTAATATGAAAGATGCGGAATATGCAGCGAATATGGCAAAAGGATACAAAGATCTTGGTGTTGGAATTCATTTTGTTATAACAGCAGGTTCTCCATTGCATAATAATGTACCATCATTAACTGATGAAAATGGCCAGTTTAAGAAAAATGAAGTGATTATGAATACAGCTGTTATTGAGGATATAAGAAAGGAATTTAATGCTCAGTTTGAAAAATTCTTATCTTTTGGTATGACTCCAACTCATATAGACAGTCATCATCATATGCATCAAAATGATATGGTTCTTACAGTTGTAAAGGAGCTGGCTGATAAATATAAGCTCCCTATAAGAACTTTTCAAGGGTTAAATATGGACGGGTTATCAGACATGAATAAAAAAATTTATGAAGTTTTAGATTATTATGGAAGTGAAAACATAAGTGTAGAAAGTCTTATTTCAATACTTGAAAAATATAAGAACAAAGAAATAATAGAAATAATGTGTCATCCAGCTTATGCAGATGATCAGCTTTTTCAAAAAACTTCTTATGCTAAAGAAAGAAATAAAGAGCTTGTTACATTAACAAGTAAAGAACTTCAAGAATATATTGAAAAGAATAATATACAGATTATTAACTATAGTAGTATAAAATAATTATGAAACTGATTCTTCAAGAAATAAATGGGATAATTTTAGTTGAATTATAAAGTAAAAAATGAAGCTGTTGTATTTAGCAGCTTCATTTTTTAAACTCTATTTAATTTCTAAGTTTTCACGTCTGTTATCTAATGGATTAAGGTTTATGTGATGAACTTTCTGACCTTCATAAGCATCCATAATAACAGAATCTAGTCTTACTCTTCCTTCTGGGGTATTGGCTACTACACATGGTTCACCATTTATTTTAT
>CAZLOP010000305.1:0-2188 GCA_964561205.1 uncultured Clostridium sp.
TAATATTTAATTAGGATGAATTAAGGACAACTATGCTAATGAAAGTGTATTTGATCTAGTAAATTAAAAGTATAGTGAATAGAAACTTATTATGTTGTATAATTAAAAGCAGACATAACATAATAGTAAGAAAACAACATTTATTGAAGTTCCAAGGTGCATAGGCACTTATTGAAGTGCAAAGTTTGAGTGTGTTAGAATAAAGTGGATATCACATATTTTAGACATTATAGGTTAGAGGAGTAAAAAAGCATATGAGTGAGCTGCAAAAAACAGAAGGAAATACTTCTAAAAAAGTTAGAATATCTAAAGATCCAGATGAACGAAAAAAAGAGATTATTGAAACAGCATTAGCGTTATTTTCAAGCAAGGGTTATAAGCATACTTCAATTTCAGATATTGCAGAAAAAATGAATGTTTCACAAGGTTTATGTTATCGCTATTTTAAGTCAAAAGCTGAATTATATGAGGCAGCAACTGCACTTTATACAGACAGAGTAATGAATCATTTTCAGATTAAAAAAACAGATAATAGATCAGCTCTGGAAAAGTTAAAGGAATTTTGCAGTCAAATTTATGAAGATGTACTAAAAAATAAAAATTTAGAGTCTTCTGGGGAAGGAAAACTAAAGGCACATTTGGAAAGCAGAAACCAGGTTGCAGAGAAAATGATACAGATTATGATTCCAATTATTAAGCAGGGCGTTTCAGAAAAGGTATTTAATTGTAGAAATATTGAAGATACCACTAGATTTTTAGTATATGGTGTACTGTATGCCTTTCATAGCAATATTCCTGAGGATAATAAAAAAGATTATATTAATTATTTTTATGATTTTTTATGGGAACAAATGAGACGTACTTTTGGAATTGTGGAAGACAATTAAAAGTTATCTGTCAATGAATATATTCATTGACAGATAAAGCATAGAGTGATATTATTTTTTTATAAAGTGAATGAATGAATTCATTCAATAAATTAGTCAGGAGGAAGAAAATGAATAAGAGCAATATAATCAAAGTATTTTTATCAGTTGTAACAGTAATTATAGCAGCAACAATTGTCTTATATACTAAATTTCATAACCAGCATAAAATGAATATGGTGACATCTACTCAAAGTGAAATGGCTATTCAGTATGCGCAAGTTATTAGAGAAATGGCGACAGAAGCAGCTAAATATCCAGTTGATTACGAAGCAGAAAGCCGAAATGGAGAAAATGTAAACTGGCATCTATTAGATGAGGAAGGCTATCATTTTGAGAAAATGGATTTTCAAAATTGTAAAGGAATGATGTTAGTAAAAGATGATAATATTGATACAGATAAAGTAGTACTTATGCTGCATGGTGGTGCCAATTATCAAGGCATTGAAGACAAATATTTGAAGATGGCAAAGAATTTTTCAGTTTCGTATCAAGATGCAAAAGTGTTAGTTTTGGATTTTCGTCTTGCACCTAAAAATGTATATCCTGCTATGCAAGAGGATGTAGTAGATGCATACAAAACTCTATTAGATAAAGGGTATAAATCTAAAAACATTGTGTTTGCTGGTGATTCAGCTGGGGGTGGACTTGTTCTTACCAGTGTTATGTATTTAAGAGATCATCAAATTGAACTGCCAAGTGCCATGATTACATTATCAGCAATAACTGATTATACATATCAAGGAGAATCATGGACAACAAATGCTGACTTATCACCTATGCTTGGCAAACATATGAATAAAGATATGATTAAGCCTATATTTGCAGGTACAACACCACTTGATGATCCAGGGATTTCTGCTTTGTATGGTAATAAAGAAGGGCTTCCAAGACTACTTATGCAGGTAGCTAGTTATGAGGCACCATTAAGTGATACATTGGATTTTGCGAAACAGGCAAAAAAAGCAGGAGTTGATGTAACAGAAGAAGTATATTTTGGATTATTTCATGTATTTCAAATATCAGATGATTTACCAGAAAGCAAGATTGCATGGGAACATATAGAGGAATTTCTTAACAACTAAAACTTTACTACATTGCAATATAATGTATAATATATCTATCTGGATGTTTATAATATTTTTTTAAAACTGGATAATAAAAGGGGTGTGGAAATGAAGTTTAATAAAAAAGTTAATATTTTATTAGGACTTTTGCTGTGTGGATTTCTCACTTCCATATTGTTTATATATGGTTGTAAT
>CAZLOP010000306.1:0-2183 GCA_964561205.1 uncultured Clostridium sp.
TTCCTTCTCTTCTGCCATCATGATCTAATAAAATAAGACCTGCACTTCTTAACAGTTCTACATCATCCATTGACAGCCAAGGATGATTGCTGCTTCTTGCACGAGTCATCTTTCTAGCTCTCTCTATCAAATCAGGACGAAGTACATCCATTTCCCATTCTGGGAATACTTTATTCACAAAATAGGTGTCCTTTTTTCTTGCATATAATTTATATACAAGGTCTTCATTATCTGTAATATCAATATCTGACTCGTTATTCCTATCATATATTCGCCCAGAACACCTACTTACCTGGTTTCCAACTGGAACGTAAATATGCATTATCTTTCTTCCCTGAATTTCATACTCTGCTGGCGTTAAGAATAGTGGTGGATACATTTTATTTGCATTATTAATTGCAGTCACAAAATCTTTCTTCATTTTTTCAATGCACTTAGGTTCTATACCAAGTATCTCCCCATTATCTTTTACACCCAAAAAGATATGACCGCCATCTCGATTAGAAAATGCACAGATACTTTCATAAACATCCTTCGTGATATTTGTTGTAGATTTCTTGAACTCAGTTGTATGACACTCTCCTTTTTCTATAATTTTCAGTAATTCCTTTTCGTTCAATTCCTTCAGTCCTTCCTGCATTTTCTTCCATAATTGGGAAATCAATTTTAGCATATTGCTTGATAACATACTGCTTCCACGTTACCACATACAAATATTTATCCTTAAAATCTTATATATAATTCTTTTTACCTAAAATATTTTTTAATTCCAAATAGTTTTCTGTATATTCTATCAAATTTTCATCTATATATATACTTTCCTTTATCTTTCTATACTGTTTCAAAAAATCTTCACAATGAACCTCATTCTTATTCTCAAAATATAAATTGTAATTACTAATACCAATATACAATTCATATAATAGAACAAGATTCTCTCCCGACAAACTACAGTTTCTAATTAAGCTTTCCCAATTATCATGAACTACGATTTTTGTATAGTTCGCATCATTCTTTATGTAGCCTTCTAATTTCAGTAAATCATAATATATTTGTTTCCTATAATTAGTGCAAATATCAAATTTTCTTTTTAAACCAAAGCAAAACATAACCCCAATCACCAATATTATTCCCAAAATATTTTTGCTATTATGAATTACTTCCACTTCATCTTCATCACTTAATTCATCTTCTACTTTACTTTCACTTTCATCTAGAATTACATTCTTACAAATATCTTTTATATTTTGGTAATACTCTGTATGTATTCCATTTTTAGCTATCACACATTGGTTATTTAAATTCACAGTCGGCTTATTATCTTCTACTATAATTTCTGCTAGTATATAACTCTCTGTATTCTCATAAATTACCGCATATTTATTATCTAATTGAGTTACTACCTTATACCCTCTTTTATCGAATGCCCTTTCACTACCACAACCTATCGCTCCCACTATTAAAACTATAGCAAGTAGCCCAATTAACATATAGAGTGTGTTTTTCGCTTTTAAAAATTTTTTTATACTGTTTATATCATCTTTACAAAAAATAGTACTACCCGTAACTACTTTTATTCCAGAAAAGACAATTCCAAAAATGTTAACAAACAAAACTAACACACTACACTTGCTAAATATGAGAATCAAGTCCTTCCATTCACTCCACCTATACACATTGTATACTTCTTCAAAAAATTCAATTACGGTAATATTACTCATTCGCAAACAAATTAATAGGCATATTACAAATTCAATCCCCAATACAAAAATTAGCATTACAAATTTTTTATTACAAAGCACACTATAGATTATCCAATTTATCATACATATAATTGTCGATATAGCAAACCATATAATCACTGTATATATAGACATGTTTCCAATTTCAATATATGATAAATCAATTTTTAATGTATAGAAATAGCCAATCTTATATGCATAGTATAATAAATTAAGAAAAACTGCGATACCTCCACTTGCTAACGACAACCACTTTATTTCTCTTTCTAACTCCAATTTATTATCTTCCATTTTTCTTTTCCTCATTTGTACATTTATGTATTTTATTCCTGCACTATCCTATACAACACATATGCCAAATCTCTCGTATCTCCTGACATTCTCAGCTTTTTAGGATTAAAGTCTGCATCTGTTGTGAGTTCTATATGCATAAACTCTCCA
>CAZLOP010000307.1:0-2174 GCA_964561205.1 uncultured Clostridium sp.
TTAACAATAATGAAGAAAAAATGTTAGAGTCATTTGACAAATTGAATGATAAGGTCAAAGCTAATAAGTAAAGGAGGGATTTTTGTGTATAACAGATTGGTGAATAAGATTAAAAATAAAATGAAAAATTGTTCTGTATCTGATAAAATTAAAAAAAGTTTTAAATTTGTAATTTACCTTAATACAATTAGCATTTGTTTGTTAATATTTGGTTTGTTATTTTTATCTTCTAAAACAACTGCTTTATATAAAGGTCCTTATAAGGGAGTATCCATTATTGGAAATATGAGTTATAGTATTGAAGCTATTGAAAAAAATATTTATAAGTCACTTCTTGTAAGTGATATGGAAAAGAAAAAAAATTATATAGATGATGCTATAAGTCAAAGTGAAACTTTAGATGAAAATTTTAAGAACTTACAACAGAATTTTACAGGAGATGAAAGGCTCTTAAAAATACTTTCAAAAAGCATAGCAGGTGAAAAGAAAATTAGAGAAAACATTCAAAATTCCATATTAAATGGAAATGATACAGCGGCCCTTGAAGAAATTAATAAATCATATACTAATCAAATTGCATATGTAGAAAAGGACTTGTTTAATGTTTCCGACACAGCAGAAATTGTAGCACAAAACTTTTTAGAAACTTTTAATATGCTTAAGGTTGTTATTATAGTGTTTATTGCAGTACTTATATTAGTTGATATGTTAATGTCTTCTGTTATTAGGCGTGGGTTGGCAGAAAATATTTTAGAAGGTATTAATAATGTTAAAGATATATCTAAAAATTTATCTAATGGAGTGCTTGTTGCTGATAATACTTATTTAGAAAATGATGAATTAGGTGAAATGTCAAAAAATTTATCTATTGCAGTAAAGCAGATTTCATCATGCATATATGATGAAATAAAAATATTAGACGAGCTTTCTAAGGGTAATTTAAATATAAATATTAATTCTGATATAGAATATAATGGTGATTTTTTACCAATTAAAGAATCATTCCAAAAAATTATATCTACACTTAATAATAATTTTGAGAATATTATAAATTCTGTACATAATATTTCAGATGATTCAAATAATGTATCATCTGCAATTAAGAATCTTTCTGATGGTGCTACAGAACAAGCATCTGTTGTTGAAGAATTATTAGCAAGTTTTAGTGAAATTTCTGATAAAATATCTTCAAATTCTGAACATGCAGAGAAAGCACAAAATTTCTTTAATGATACAACAACAGTTATTGATGAAGGCAACCAGAAAATGTCTAATCTTTTGACAGCAATAAAAGCTATAACTACTTCTGCAAATGCAATTTCTGAAATTATTACTACTATAGAAAGTATTTCTGATCAAACTAATTTACTGGCATTAAATGCTGCCATTGAGGCTGCCAGAGCAGGTGAGAGCGGGAAAGGCTTCGCTGTAGTTGCTGAGGAAGTTCGTTTGCTTGCTGCTCAATCTTCTGAGGCAGTTAAAAATACTGCTGATATTATAAAGGATTCTATAGATAGTTCTTTTAAATGTGAAAATTTAGCTAAGGAAACAGCTGATTTATTAAATAAAATAGTCAATGATTCTAAGCATACAAATGAATTAATGAAAGAGATTGTTAAAGATTCTAAAGAACAATCTACCTCTATAAAACAAATGACTCTTGCTGTTGACCAAATTGCTCAGGTAGCTAATAATAATTCTAATATGGCTGATACTACATCTAATTCTATTGATAAACTTTCTGATAATGCAGGCAGTATTAAGGAAAAATTAAATATGTATACATTAAAGAACTAATATTTGTTGAAAATTTAGAATTTTTAATTTAAATAATAGTTTATAAGTAATAGTTAGAAGAAGTAAGAATTGAGAAAGATTTTGAGAAATTGTAGTGGAATAAAATAATGAAAATACACAAGCAGATAAAAGTTTACAGCTTGTGTATTTTTGTTTTATCATCACAATTATCCTAATAATCACAAATCGTTATTACTTAATTATAAATTACAATTTTATATAAATATTAAAATAGATTACCCATATTTATATAAAGATTTTAAAAGAAATTTTTTGAGAAAATTAATAAAATATAAAAAATAAAAGAAAAAAACTGTTTTTTTGTTGGAAAATAAAAAATGTAAATGAAAAAATAAACAGTTTATGATATAATATAG
>CAZLOP010000308.1:0-2173 GCA_964561205.1 uncultured Clostridium sp.
TTCCTTATATGGGAGTGTGGGCACCAAAGGCTGGAGCACCTTTTGTATGTATAGAACCGTGGTATGGTCATGCTGATTATTATGATTTTAATGATGAGTTTAAAAATAAAGAAGGAATAATAGAACTTGATGAAGGAAAGACTTTTGAATGCATATTTAAGGTAACAGTAAAATAATTTGTGTAAAAACTTTACTGTAATATTACTTTGAATTTTCTGTTTGTGGATAAAATTTTAATTGTGGTGATAGAAAATGATACTTGCAAAGAATTTTTTTAAATGTGGAGCATTGGAATTATCAAAGAATCTCTTAGGAAAAATATTAGTAAGAGAAATTGATGGAAAAATATTAAAAGCTAAAATTGTTGAAACTGAAGCATATATAGGAGAAATAGATAAAGCTTCACATGCTTATAATGGCAGGCGAACTGAAAGAACAGAACCATTATTTCATGAAGGAGGTATAGCTTATGTCTATTTTATTTATGGAAAGTACTTTTGCTTTAATGTAATAAGTGGTAAAAAAGATAAAGGTGAAGGTGTATTAATAAGAGCTGTTGAGCCACTAAATGAATTTGAGTATATAACTAAAAAGCGATTTGGATGCAAGTTTGATGAACTAACCAAAACAAAAGTAAAATCTCTTACTAATGGACCATCTAAGCTATGCCTGGCTTATTCTATAGAGAAAAGTGAGAATTACATTGAACTTTATAAAAAAGGTAATCTGTATATAGAAGATTCAAAAAATGATAAATTTCAAATAGTTGCATCAAAGAGAATAGGGATAGATTATGCTGAAGAAGCAAAAGATTTTTTATGGAGATTTTATATAAAAGATAATAATTTTATTTCAAAAAAATAAAAATGTATTGCATTAATAAGTTAGAGAAAGCTTATTAATGCAATATATTTATTTTTTATTTTTGCTGAATGCAAAAAATTTCATAAGAATAAATGTAACAGGAACACCAATTGCAGCAGCTAAAATATAGGCTACAATATTAGGCCACCCCATAATATTAAATATAATAAATACTGCCATATTTTGAATAATAAAGTTTGGTATATAGGAAATAGCAAACTTTATGAATTTATTAGGAGCTAATTTTTCTCTAAATGTAACTACACTATTCAAAACATATGAAATAAATAATCCTGAAACATATCCTGCTGCAAAAGCAGCATTTCCATTAAGAAATTTAGAATAAAATGCAGCAAAAAGAACTCCATTAAAGGTATTTATTACACCAATTATAAGAAATAGTATGAATTCTTTTGTAAAAAAAGTAGTTTTAAATTTATTAATTAAATTATCCATATTATTTATCCTTTTCTTCAGCATTAATCAATTTATCAGCAATTATAAATCTTGGTCTATGTTTTGTTTCATTATATATTTTTCCTATATATTCACCAATTACACCTAAACATAATAATTGGATTCCACCAAGAAGCCAGATAGAAAGAGTTAGTGAAGTCCAGCCTGTAACTGTTTCTCCAAATAATTTAACTATGAAGGAATAAATTAAAGCTAAAATACTTATTATAGAAATTCCAAATCCAAGTCCTGAAATAATTCGTATAGGCTTTATGCTTAAAGAAGTAATACCATCTAAAGCAAAGGCTATCATTTTCTTTAAAGGATATTTTGATTTACCAGCAAATCTCTCATGTCTTTCATATTCTACTATGGAAAATTTGTATCCAATTAAAGGAACCATCCCTCTTAAAAATAAATTAACTTCGGTAAACTGAGCTAAGCCTTCTAATGCACGTTTGCTCATAAGACGATAATCAGCATGATTATAAACCATATCTACACCAAGGTTATTCATTATTTTATAAAATGCTAAAGCTGTAGTTCTTTTAAAGACTGTATCTGTCTGGCGTGAAGATCTGACACCATAAACTATGTCGCTTCCATTGTAATATTGTTCAACAAATTTATCTATTACATCTACATCATCTTGAAGATCAGCATCAAGAGATATAGTCATATCAGCATAGTCTTTAGCAGTCATTAGTCCTGCAAGTAATGCATTTTGATGTCCTCTATTTCTGGATAAATTAATACCTGAAAAAATGCTGTTGCTTTTGTGAAGTTCCTGAATAATATTCCAGGTTTTATCTTTAGAACCATCATTAACAAAAACTATTTTACTTTTATCAGA
>CAZLOP010000309.1:0-2151 GCA_964561205.1 uncultured Clostridium sp.
CTGTTGTCTGTTTTATTTCTACTACATACTCTTTCTTTGTAAACTCTGCTGTTATTGTATAATCCTGTGTTACCCCGTCTTTAAAAGTATATGTTCCTTTCCCCTTATTATCTATAACTACATCATTCAATATAGAATCATCACCTAATTTTACACTTAATATCTTATATCCATTATCTGGTATAATCTCAATTTGGGGAGTTGAACCATATTCTACTTCTTTACTTTCTGGCTTTATTTTTCCATTTTTCCCTGCTTTTCCCGTTATTTTATATTGTTTTTTTGCAAATACAACAGTTATTGTATGTTCTTTTGTTATATTTGATAGCGTATATGTATATGTTCCATCTGGATTTTTATTTAAAAATGATTCTTCAACTTCATCATCATCCAATTTTACAGATGACAGTCCCCAACCTTCTTCTGTTTTGGGTTTAATTGTAAATTTTTTACTACCATCATGCTCTATCCACGAATTCCCTTCGTAAGATACCTCACCAGCTGCTGAATTATATATTGGATAAAAATTATAGGTTTTGAGTTCAAACTCTGCTGTTATTGTATGCGTTTCTGTTACATTTTCAAATGTATATGTTCCTATCCCTGTTTCCTCATTTGGGGTTACCTCTTTTGGGTATCCATCTACTATTACTTTTTTTATCTTATATCCTTCATCTGGTTTAATTGTAAATATTGGTTTTTCTCCATGTTTCACAGTTTCACTTGACGGAGTTATTGTTCCATGTTCTCCTTGTGTTACTGTTATAGTATATGTTTTCTTTTCAAAATAAGCCTTTATATTTGCACATAATCCTGAAAATCCACTTTCTACAAATTCATTTGGATAAAAACGAAAACTCTTATTGCTATTCTCTACTTTCTCTAGATTATAATAGCTATCTTCTACCTTTATGGCTTCAAACTCATAACCTTCATTAATTGTTATATCATAATTACCTACAGCTGAATCATTTAACGTATAATACATTTTTTCAGGCGAAATACTTCCACCTTCTCCATCATTTACTGAAGCTGTTACCTTAATCAAATTAGGTTTTATATATATTACTACCTCATCATTTAATACTCCTCCTAAACAGGAAGTATCTTTATTTATAAAATCTCCCCATTCATTTGTATACACTTCGTCACGATAGTATTTAAAATTCTCTGTATAATCTTTGCTTGAATTTTCTTTGTCTGTTATTTTAATTTTAAAAGAACCGTTTTTAAGTTTATTTACACTTTTAGTTACTTTAATATCTAATCCATCCAAAAAATTTCTTATATCATCAGAAGGATTTTCTGAAGATGAAATTTTCGTAGAAACCATACCTTCACCATCAGCATTATCTTCCAAGCTAAGTTCTACTCTTGTATCATTATACACAAAATATACCGCAGGTGCAACATTTAAATCTGTAACCTTAATAGTATAATCAGTACCTCCGTTTGCATTTAAAGCCGAACTATATTCATATATTACTTTATCAGAAGTAAAACTATAACCATCATCCTCCTTATTACACTCTTTTTTTTCTTTGTACACAGAGGCTCCATTAGATGGATGCTTAATTACTATCTTATCATTATTAGTTTCAATATAATTCTTTTCTTCTTCTCCACTCTTATAACGATAATAAGAGCTATATATATTATCATTTGCTCCTACTTTCTCAAAATACGGAACATCCATCTCTCCTGCTTTTACCTCTACACCTCCAATAGTTATACTTGCCATAATCATACAAAAACTCATTATCATGGAAAGCAATTGTTTTTTCCTGTTCATTCAAGATTCCTCCTTAAAATTTACTTTATAACCTAAACTTCTAAAACCTTTTAAATTATAGTACAATTTTTTGCCAAAGTAAACTCCCCACAAGGGTAGTTTCGTTAAAATTTTTTACTAATAATTTTAAGATAATAAACAAACTAACATAAATAACTTTCCCTACTTTCATTTTTGTATTTTTTTCATTTCTATCTTACACCTTTTGTTAAAGCAAGAAATTGCATACAGATATATCTCATTTATCACTTCTTCCTGTATTGCCTCTACATAGTTCTTCTTTTTTATCTGGTTAAAGGCATTCTCTATTTCCTTGTCCAGTTCTCTCTCACTTGAGGCATTCTTAAATTCTATTACAA
>CAZLOP010000310.1:0-2146 GCA_964561205.1 uncultured Clostridium sp.
ATAAATCACCTTTTGATTTAAGTGGAGGACAGAAAAGAAGAGTTGCAATAGCAGGGGTTTTGGCTATGAAACCAACTACATTAATTCTGGATGAACCTACAGCTGGTTTAGATCCTAAAGGTAGAGACGATATTTTAAATCAAATAAAAAAGCTTCATAAAGAATCTAATATGACAATAATAATAGTAAGCCATAGTATGGAAGATGTAGCTAATATGGCACACAGAATTATTGTTATGAACCATGGTAAGGTGGAATTACAAGGAACGCCAGCAGAAGTCTTTAAAGAAGTAGATACCCTAGAAAAAATAGGATTAGGTGTTCCTCAAGTTACATATTTAGCAAGAGCATTAAAGAAAAAAGGATTTGATATTAGTGATAATATCTATACAATTCAAGAAGCAAAAGAGCAGATAATTAAGGCATTAAAAAGCATAAGTATAAAGGAGGTAGAGTAGAATGTTGAAAGATATTACAATAGGACAATATCTACCAGGTGAATCTTTTATGCATAAACTTGATCCTAGAACAAAAATATTATTATCATTATTATTTATTGCTTGCCTGTTTACAATTAATAAATTTACAGGATATATTGCAGTAGTAATATTGTTAGCAATAGTAATAGCTGTGGCCAGAATACCACTTAGATATATTTTCAATGGTTTAAAGCCAATAATGTTTTTAGTCTTATTAACAGCAGTCTTAAATATATTTATGGTTAAAGGAACACAGGAAACTTTAATATATAAAATAGGTTTTTTATCTGTTTATCAAGAAGGAATAAATATAGCTGGTTTTATGGCTATAAGATTAATTCTATTAATAATGGGTACATCAATACTTACTTTAACTACATCTCCTATAGAGTTAACTGATGGAATAGAAAAGCTTCTTAGACCAATGGGTAAAGAAATAGCTCATGAATTGGCAATGATGATGACAATTGCATTGAGATTCATTCCCACATTAATGGATGAGACTGATAAAATAATGAAAGCTCAAAAAGCAAGAGGAGCTGATTTTGAAAATGGAGGTATAATACAAAAAGCCAAAAATTTAGTGCCTTTATTAGTACCACTGTTTATCAGTTCATTTAGAAGAGCAGATGAGTTGGCTATGGCAATGGAAGCAAGGGGATATAGAGGAGGAGCTGGAAGAACAAGAATGAAAGTCCTAAAGTTCACATATAAAGATATCATAGCATTTGCAATTTTTTCATTATTAATTATCTGGAGTATAGCAATAAGATTTTTTATTACAAATGTAATTTAAATAAGAACAAATATAAGTTTTGGGGGAACTGTAATAATATTATGCAGCTGCCCTCATTTTAATTAAGAGGAATATATATGAGAAATATAAAAATAATAATAGAATTTGATGGCACTAACTTTTGTGGATGGCAAAAGCAGCCTAAGGGAAGGACTGTGCAGCTTGTGGTAGAAAGAGCAATTTTAAAAGCAACAAATGAAGAAGTAGAGGTTAATGGAAGTTCAAGAACAGATGCAGGAGTTCATGCCAAAGGCATGGTTGCTAACTTTATGACAGACAGCACAATTCCTGGAAATAAATTCAGAGAAGCAATTAATGCAAGATTACCTGAAGATGTATCAATAATAAAATCAGAAGAGGTTGACCTAAATTTTCATGCAAGATATTCATCTAAAGGGAAGACCTATTCCTATACAATAATAAATAGATATGAAAGGTTATCATTAGGACATCAATATTTATATCATTATAGATATCATTTGGATATAAAAAAGATGGAAGAAGCATGTAAGTATTTTGTAGGAACTCATGATTTTAGTGCGTTTATGTCTCCTGGAAGTTCTATTAAAACTACAGTACGTACTATAAGTCAATTATATATTGTAAGTGAAGGTGATAAAATTACTATATATATCACTGGAGATGGATTTTTGTATAACATGGTAAGAATTATAGTAGGTACTCTTTTAAAGATTGGGAATGGCAAATTAGAGCCATATGAAATTGAAGAGATTATTCGAGAAAAGAATAGGAAAAGAGCAGGTATGGTTGTTCCACCTAATGGTCTAATATTAGAAAAAGTTTTTTATTAATGTTAAAAAATTGTTGACACACCCGTAAGCGTGTATTATAATAGATTTGTTTGTTAAAG
>CAZLOP010000311.1:0-2140 GCA_964561205.1 uncultured Clostridium sp.
TTACATAACCCAATAACCTTCTTATTCCTTCCATATCTTAAAAGTGCTTCTGTTACCATTCCTGCTGGATTAGTAAAATTAATCATCAATGCATCAGGACATAATTCTGACATATCTTTATCAATGTCTAAGATTACTGGTATTGTTCTAAAAGCTTTAAACATTCCCCCTGCACCATTAGTTTCCTGCCCTATAACTCCATGACTTAAAGGTATTCTTTCATCTTTCATTCTTGCTTCAAGAAGCCCTACTCTTAACTGCGTTGTAACAAAATCTGCATCTTTTAAAGCTTCTCTTCGGTCTAAAGTTAAATGAATTTCCATTGGAATTCCTGCTTTTTTTACCATTCTTTTAGCTAAATTTCCTACAATATTTAACTTTTCTTTTCCTTCTTCAATGTCAACTAACCATAATTCTTTTACTGGAAGTTCATCATATCTTTTTATTAATCCTTCTACAAGCTCTGGTGTATAACTTGATCCTCCACCAATTGTTACTATTTTAATTCCATTTTTCATTGCAATTCCTCCTAACCCTTTAGAAAATATTACACATGTGTACTTTATAAAATAATATATTGAGCTCTTTCTTTAAATTCATAATACTCTATTATATAAAACCAATCAATAACTAAAAAACATAACTATACCGGTACAGTTATTGTTGCTAAATTAAAAAAATGTTAAACTATTCATATAAGTTATTGAAAGGAACTATTATAATTATGAAGTTATATGAATTAATATCCAATGATATAAAAGAAATGATTCTTCAGAAAGAACTAAAGCAAGGTGCAAAATTACCAGCAATCAATTCTTTATGCAAAAAATACAACTGCAGTAAAAGCAGTGTAATTAAAGCTTATGATACTTTGTGTAATTCACATATAGTGTATTCTCAGCCACAAAGCGGTTTTTATGTGGCTGACAATTTAATGCGTTTATCTGAAACACAAACAGATTATTATGATTTATCAACTGGAAACTCTTTTGTAAAAAACATTCCTGCAAAAGACATTCAGCATTGTTTAAATTCTGCTGTAGAAATTTACAGTAATGCTTCATTAACTATGGATATTTCCGGACTTGCTTCCCTTCGTAAATTTCTTGTACATCAATTAATACAATGTGATATTTACTGCAAAGATAAAAATCTAATCTTATCTCAAGGTATTCTTCAGGTGCTTGTTCTTCTTTCAAAGATGGATTTCCCTAATGGTAATGATACAATTCTAATTGAAGAACCTTCCTATAACCATTATATAAACTTTCTTAAATCTGAAAATTTTAAAGTTGAAACAATAAAAAGAGATGAAAACGGAATTGATATGGACGAACTGGAAAAAATGTTTAAGACACAAAAAATCAAGTTTTTTTACACTATTCCAAGAAATCATAATCCGCTTGGTACTTATTATACTGTTAAACAAAAGAAAAAAATTATGTCTCTTGCAAAACGTTATAATGTTTATATTGTTGAAGACGATTATTTCGCTGATTTAACTACTCTTAAACACTTTTCACCAATATATTACTATTCAGATTTTAAAAACTGTATATACATAAGAAGTTATTCAAAAACAATTCCATATATAAGAATAGGATTTGTTATTCTTCCAGATGAATTAATTACACCATACAAGAAATGGATGAATTATTCATACTACTATTCATATTACATGCCGTCACTTGTTTCTCAAGCAACTCTTGATTCATATATAAAAAGTTCAATATATGAAAAACATGTTTCAATTTTATCTAATAATCTAAAATCACTTTTAAGCTTATTTAGAAAAATAACTTCTGACTGGGACAAGAACTTAGTGCAGATTATTGGCGGATATTCTGGATATTATGCAACATTAAAACTTAATTCAAGTATAGACTATAATGAATTATTAAATAATTTACTTAAACGAAAGGTTTTCTTAACAAGTAATATTGTGTCCTATTATTGCAAGGAGCATTTTAATAACAGTTTAAGAATAAGCCTTGCTCGAATGAATATAGAAAGTTTTAGAACAGCTTTAAATATTATCTATGAAGAAATTTTAAAACTGTCTTAAATTCTCTTATGTAAAAAAGGAACTGTACACTAATTATTTACTGCAACAGTTCCTTTTTCATAATTATATTATTCC
>CAZLOP010000312.1:0-2134 GCA_964561205.1 uncultured Clostridium sp.
CTAAGCGTGCACTTTCAAGTATTCTTATAATTTTTTCTTCTTCTACATTTTTATCCAAGTATTTTCTTATACTTCTTCTGGCTTTTATTTCTATCATAGGTATTTCTCCTCGTATAATAAGTTTATAGTTATAATTTGTGCTTTTGTAAAGTATAACATGTATTATAAAATAAAACCAATTGATTTTACATTAAAATAAGATTTAACTGATTAAAATTTATGATTGAGGCGCATTGGTTAATAATGATTGGAGTAAAATAATAAGAAAAAGGGTAGTACTAATTTAGAAGAGAGTCCTTTCTGTATAAATATATAATTTTTTGACAGGTACTTATTTATTAAGGAATATTTTACGAAGAATATTGAAATACTTTATACAAGACATAAAATTAATACTTAGTGAATATTAATTTTATTTTAAGAAATACCTGTTGATTTTTTGAAGTCATTGAAATATTATTAATAGGGGAATTGTATAGAAATGAAAAAACAATAAAATAATAAGCATAATATTGCTTAACTTAGGAGTGAAATGCATGGGAAAATACATTTTTACCATTACAACTTTCTTTCAGATATTTGTGTTTAGTATTACATGCTATTATTTAATTTTAGGTTTGTTCGGATTTTACAGAAAAAAAGAAAAGAAGGACTATACACCTAAAAATAAATTTGCATTAATTATTGCAGCACATAATGAAGAAGTAGTTATTGGTAATTTAATTGAGAGTATGCTAAAGCTCGATTATCCTAAAGAAATGTATGATGTTTTTGTAATTGCAGATAACTGCACAGACAATACTGCCAAAATAGCAAAAGGTTATGATGTTAATGTATGTGAAAGATTTGTAGATGATAAAAGAGGAAAAGGTTATGCCTTAGAGTGGATGTTTGATAAGCTTTTCAAAATGGATACAAAGTATGATGCAGTAGCCATATTTGATGCTGATAATTTAGTTCATAAAAATTTCCTTAAAGAAATAGACTGTAAATTGAAACAGGGATACAAAGTTGTACAAGGTTATATAGATAGCAAAAATCCAAATGATTCATGGATAGCAGCTGCTTACTCAATTGCATTTTGGACACAGAATAGAATGTTCCAGCTTGCACGTGCAAATGTAGGATTATCAAATCAAATTGGTGGAACAGGTTTTGCAATAGAAACTGAAACATTAAAACAATTGGGCTGGGGAGCAACATGCCTTACAGAAGACCTTGAATTTACATGTAAGCTTGTATTAAATGGAGAAAAAGTAGGCTGGGCTCATGATGCAATAATTTATGACGAAAAGCCGTTAAAACTTGGTCAGTCATGGACTCAGAGAAAAAGATGGATGCAGGGGTTTACAGATGTAGCATCTAGATATTTCTTTAAATTAATTAAAAAAGCAATTGTTGAAAAAAAATTTTATGTTTTTGATTGTGCATTATATGTGTTACAGCCATTTGTAACTTTATTAATAGGTCTTGCAGCATTACTTACAATTTTGCAGGCTAACACAAAAGGACTTAATATTTTCATAATGAGTTATTTATTTAATGATGTAGCATGGAAAGTTTTTGCAGCTGCACAGTTCTTGATAACTCCCCTTATACTTGCTATGGATAATAAAGTAAGTAAAGGCTTCCTTGCTATGATGGTTTTATATTCAAGCAACGTATTTATTGTTCCGTATTTATCAAGTACCTTAGGCGATGTTCATATAATGTTTATTGGTGGAATAGCTGTTCTTTATAATATAGCGTTCTTAATACTTACTGGACTTATACTAGGAAAGAAGAATTTAATATTATTCTTTAGATTCCTTTTATATGGATTATATACAATAACATGGCTTCCAATAACTATTCAGGGTATTTTAAACAAAAACAATAAAGAATGGAGCCACACAAAGCACGTTAGAAAAATTGAAATTTGTGATGTATAATTATTTAAGCAGCATGAAATGATAAAACATTTTGTGCTGTTTTATTTCAGAAAAATGAAATTATAATTTGACAAATTAAGCTAAGAGCTAAAAGCTAAGAACTAAGAGTTTCGGAGAAAAATCTTTCGCATTTTTATTGTATTATTGTATTGATTTTGCTGTGCAAAATCTACCGCAGTTCTTAGTTTTTAGTCCTTAGTTCT
>CAZLOP010000313.1:0-2119 GCA_964561205.1 uncultured Clostridium sp.
TTTGTTACATGTTGATTAAAGGAAAAAATACAAAAATTAAAATTGTAAGGGAGTGTGATAATAATGGTATCAAAAAATAAAAGTAATAAGCCTTTGAAAAGAATTAATATTGTATCTATAAAAATGGTAAGAGAATCAAGTGTTTTATACAATATAAGAAGAATATCAGAGCCAAAAGATATTGTAGATTTAGGAAAGAAATTTCTATATGAGCTTGATAGGGAAGAGCTTATAGTAGCATGCTTGAATGCTAAGAATGAAGTTAATTCTGTAAATGTAGTATCAATTGGAAGTCTTAATAATTCAGTAGTTCATCCAAGAGAAGTTTTTAAGACAGCAATACTAAGTAATGCAGCTTCAATTGTAATGATGCATAATCATCCAAGTGGTGATGTGACACCAAGTAAGGAAGATAGAGAAATTACATTGAGAATAAAAGAAAGCGGCATTATATTAGGTATTTGCTTATTGGATCATATTATTATTGGAAATGATACATATTACAGTTTTAAAGAACATAATGAGGTTTAATAATAAAGAAATGGAGTTGAAAATTATGATTATAACAGATAGAAATTTTTCAGATATAATACAAAGTTTTATTTCAAATGAAATTAATGCAATTCTTGATAAGTATAACAATATGGATTCAGAAAAAATACAAAAGGTTGAAGCTCTAATATCAAAAATTAATGATGAAGAATTTAAGAAGGAACTCCTATTAGATTTTGATAAGACATTAAAGTTATCAACAGAAATAGGTGATAAACATGTGGATTATTTTACCATAAAAATGTATTTGTGGATAAAATCAAATACAGATTTAGATTTGAATATAGATGCAGTTGATAGAGTTATAGAAGAAGTTGAAGAAAATGGATACTGTGAAATAAATGATAATACCATTATATATATTGAAGGAACTAATCTAAAAGATATTGAAGTTGAAAAGTTGGAAACAATGCTAGAGGATAGATATTTTGTAGATAAGCTTTTAGATAAAGATTCCTTAATAGAATATTTCATTAATGGTACAAGCAAAGATGAAGTTATAAGAGAACTTGTAAATGGTATTGAAATTGAAGAACTTCTTGATATGAATATACAAACTATATTTGAGAACAATTATAATCAGCATTATATGTATGCACAGTTAGATTGTTAAAAGGCTATTTTCTAATGAGAAGATAGTCTTTTTCAATATATAAAAATAATGAAAAGAGGTTGATGAAAAATGTTCAAACAAGAAAATCGCTATGTAAGCAGAAGAGTAAATGAAACTGTACCAATGCAGCTTCAAATTCTATTGTGGAGCATGATTGATTCACTAAAGGAGAAAAAAGAATTAGATTATTTACAGATTTTCAGATTAAAAGTTAAAAATAATAAGGTTCTAATAGAACATGAACAGGAAGTACCTCCATACAAAGAAAAATACGAGATTGAGAAAGCAAAGTTTCCAATAGAGTATGATATGAAAATATATGTAATAGACAGTGTTGATTACAGCACAATGATTTTTGCAGAAGAATACTAAAAGGACAAAATGTGACCAAGTGGGCTATATATAATACCATTACCAATAAATATAGAAGGTGGAATTTTACAAGGAAGAATGCAGAAGAGAAAAAAATCACAATTAGTTATTATTAGATTAAAGAACGAAAGGGGGAGAGCCAAAATAAGAAAAAGAAGAAAAGCAGACCCTAGTGATTTCAGCGGAGTATATCAAGATATGGTTGAAAACTTGGGAGTTGAAGTCACTAAAAGGGTACATAAGTATTACAATGGACAACAAGTAACTTTCCCTATGAGATTGTATTCGAAAAAATATGTTTTAGAAAGACTAAAAGAGTATGATGGTACAAATCTAAAAGCACTTTCTAGGGAATTAGGGTATTCAGAAAGATGGCTAAGACATCTAATTGAAACAACAAAAGATGAAAAAAATCTTGATAAGGACAATAATTGTCCAAGCAGTAGTAATAAAATCTAAATATAAAATAAATGGAGGCGAATGATAATGAAAAAACAAAACCTAAGAAAGATAATAACAATGGGATTGATAGCAACAAGTTTGATTGCAGTTGCACCAATGCAGGCTAATGCAGAATGGAAA
>CAZLOP010000314.1:0-2110 GCA_964561205.1 uncultured Clostridium sp.
AAATTGTTTATAAGAGTAAAAAAAATACAAGAAAACTTGCAGAGGCAATGGGAAATGCTTTGAATGTAATTCCTAAACAATTAAATAGGAAAACTAAATTGGAAGAAGCTGATATATTATTTCTAGGTTTTGGAATTTATGCGGGTGATGTTCATGAAGATGTTAAAAATTTTATAGAAAGTTTAAATCCAGAAAAAATTAAAAAGATAGTATTATTTTCTACAAGTGGAAGAGGAATTGAGCAGATTGAAAAGGTAAAGGAAAAGATAAAAGAATGTGGTTTGAATCTTGAAAAAGATACATATAATTGTGCTGGACAAGCATTTCTTTTTATTAATAGAAATCATCCTACTTTACAAGAAATTAATGGTGCAGCTGAGTTTGCCAAGAAATTTCTATAATTGGAGAAATAAATAATGAGCATTGGCTTTCATGTGATATTAAAAATACTGCCATTATATTGAAACAATAGAGATAATATAATTATTCACATAGAAATGAAGTTGTGTTAGAATAGGACTATCGAATACAAGGAAGATTGTATTAGTGTTGTTCTATTCTTTAGCATTTATATAAATCATAATTTAGCTAAGAACTAAAAACTAAGAACTAAGAGTGGCGGTAGATTTTGCACAGCAAAATCAATGCAATAATATAATAAAAAATCTGAAAGATTTTTCTCAAAAACTATTAGTTTTTAGTCCTTAGTTCTTAGTTCAAATTATGTTTTATTAAAGAGAAAAGGAACTGCACACTAATTATTTAGTGCAACAGTTCCTTTTGAATATTTAGAAAATATAAAATATGTGTTAATTTATACACAAAGTACAAAAAGTTATGCACAAGTATTAATACGCAAGAATAAAATTTGTGGATAATTTTTGTTTTTTTGGTAAAACTTTAAGGAGGAAATATCTATAATGAATAAAATTTCAGATGATATATTATACAAGGTAGAAAAGCCAGCAAGATATATTGGTGGTGAATTAAACGAAATAAAAAAGAATTTAAATGAAATTGATATAAGATTTGCTTTTTGTTTTCCTGATGTATATGAAGTAGGAATGTCACACCTTGGAAGCAGAATACTTTACCATACTATTAATTTAAGAAAAGATACATATTGTGAAAGAACCTTTGCACCATGGCCAGATCTTGAAGAATTAATGAGAAAGAATAACATACCATTATTTACATTAGAGACAAAAGATCCGTTGAATAAGTTTGATATGCTTGGTTTTACACTTCAATATGAAATGAGCTATACCAATGTATTAAATATGCTTGATATGTGCAACATTCCATTAAAGAGCAGTGAAAGAAGCGAAGATGATCCTATAGTTATGGCAGGGGGACCATGTGCATATAATCCTGAACCTTTATATGAAATATTTGATTTCTTTGAAATTGGTGAAGGCGAAGAAATGATGAATGATGTTCTTGATGTGTACAAAAAATTTAAGGATGAAGGAAAATCTAAAAAGGAATTTTTAAGAGAAATTTCAAAGATACAGGGAATTTATGTGCCATCATTGTATGATGTTGTTTACAATGAAGATAATACTATAAAAGAATTTAAACCTAAATATGATGATGTTCCAGCAGTTATAAAAAAGAGAATTATCAATGATTATACTAATGTAGATTTTCCTGAAGATATAATAGTTCCTTATACAGATATAGTTCATGACAGAATAGTCCTTGAAACATTTAGAGGATGTACAAATGGATGTCGTTTTTGTCAGGCAGGGATGCTTTACAGACCAGTAAGGGAAAAAAAGAGAGAAGATTTAATTAAGCAGGCAAGAAAGTCAATTGAAAAGACAGGATATGAGGAAATATCACTTTCATCATTAAGTACATGTGATTATTCTGATATTCAGCAGCTTATTCATGATTTAGTAGAAGAACATGAGCCTCAAAAGGTAGGAATAGCACTGCCATCTATAAGAGTTGATGCATTCTCAGTTGACCTTATAAAAGAAATTCAAAAGGTAAGAAAAACAGGGCTTACTTTTGCACCAGAAGATGGCTCTCAAAGAATGAGAGATATAATAAACAAAGGACTTACAGAGAGCAGAATATTAGATGATGATACAAGTGCTTTTGA
>CAZLOP010000315.1:0-2110 GCA_964561205.1 uncultured Clostridium sp.
TATGACCAAATATGTTATTAAATTCGCGAAAAATATTTATATTCTAATGAATAACAAATTAACATTCCAAAGGAGGAAAATAAAATGGAAGAAAACAACATTTTAAACGAAGAAGTAACAACAAATGAGGTAATGAATAATAATGATATTTACGAATTAGATACAAATTATTCAATGAGTACTAAACTTACAACTGGAGAAATAGCAGTTTTAACCTTAGCAGGTACTGCGATTGCGTACAGTGGATATAGTATAGGTAAAGCTATATTCAAAGGAGGCAAGAAGCTAAAAGCTAAGTTAAAAGCTAAAAAAACAGTTAATAGTACTGACGAAGAAGTATCACTAGCTGTAAATAGTAATGAACCTATTGACGTTGTGTGTAAAGATGTTGAAAATGATGAAAAATAATTCATTAAACTGAATGTTAACAAGGTGGAACTTTAGACTAAAAATCTAAGGTTCCATTTTTCTTGAAAGGAGATTTTGAATGATACACACAGAACCAAATCATAAAACAACAATAGCTAATTCGACTAATGAACATAATAAAGTGACTGAACCTGTTATAAAAGGTAAAGTACATCTACCTAAAAAGTCATTTTCAGACCAAATAATAGACACGTTCGTCTTAGGAAATAGGGATGATATAAAAGATTATTTAGTTAATACGGTAGCTATTCCAACTATCAAGAAGGCGTTAATTAATGCTTTTGCTATGGCATTAAACGTAACTCCACCAAACGAAGTCAATAGTCCTAACACAGGACACTATGGAGAGCCTAAAATAACAGACTATAGAAGTAAATATAGTAAGCCATCGGCTAGTGTAAAAAACACATATAACAGCAATATGAGTGCTCCACATAATTATAATGATATGTGGTTCGAAACGGCGTCTGATGCTGAAGCTGTAATAACCCATTTAAGAAATGTGTTAAATCAGTATAAGTTCGTTAGCGTAGCTGAGGTTTATATGGCTTGTGATGAGAGAACAACCCCTACTGATTTCGAATGGGGATGGTATGATATTTCAGATATGTTTGTTTATCGTAAAGGCACAAATCAGTTTGGAATACATTATCCGCCTATACGCAGTAGATAAAAACAATGTAACTATGATAATTAAAGATTATTTATAAAGGAGATTATTAATATGAGTATAACAACATTATTAGGAAAAACAAAATTAAGTATGGAACAAAATGCACCAATGATTGGCACTATAGCTGGAACACTTGGTATGACATTTGGTATGTATGAGTTCTACAAGGCAGTTAGAAAAATAGATACTGTAAAAGTAGAAGTTGCAGAAGAATTACAGCACGGCGAAGAATTAAAGAATTGGATGGCTGAGTGCAAAGAAGACCCTAAAATGCTAGAAAAAGTTGAAGAAAAATTAGGTCAGCCATTAACTGAAGAATATGTTAGTAAGGTCGAAACTGGTTGTAAGCTTAAAGCTTATGCTAAATGGGTTAGATTATTTGCTCCATCAGTAACTATTATTGGTGTTTCAATGGGTTGTTTAGTAGGTAGTAATCTAATATTAAATAAACGTGTACAAGGTCTATCAATGGCTTACACAGCCTTATTTGAATCATATAAGTTATACAGAAACAACGTTATAACTAAATATGGTAAAGAAGAAGACAAGAACTTATTATACGGTCTTAAAACTGAAGACATAGAGAACGAAATCATTGATGAAAAAGGCAAGACTAAGACTGTAAAAGAAAAAGTATTAGTATCTGATGATAAACCAGCTAGTCCTTATGCAAGATTCGCTGATGAGAGTGATAACTTTATGGAAAACATGCCAGAATATAATGACGCTTGGATTAAAGGTGTTGAAAATGCTTGTAACCATAAATTAAAGACATATGGATATTTATTCTTAAATGATGTTTATAAAATGCTTGGTATGCCTGAATTACCTAATGGCGTAAATGTAGGTTGGGTATTAGCTGGAGAATATAAGAAACCAGTTCCAGGTCACGATAACTTTGTATGTTTCGATTTAACAAATGTTTACAATAGCAGATACCACGATGGATATGAAGCTAATTGTATAATTGATTTCAATGTTGACGGAATGATTACTGAAATATTCCCT
>CAZLOP010000316.1:0-2110 GCA_964561205.1 uncultured Clostridium sp.
AACAGAGCTTGGTGAAATAGTAAATAATATAATGAGTGACTATTTTGAACAGATAGTTGATGTTGACTTTACAGCGGAAATGGAAAAGAAACTTGACAATATTGAAGAAGGCAAGGAAGAATGGAAAGAGATTGTGGGCGAATTCTTTTCACCATTGAAAGTAGCCATAGATAAAGCTGAAAAGGAAATATCAAAAGTAGTTATAGAGGATAAAGTATCTGATGTAAAGTGTGAAAAATGTGGAAGAATGATGGTGATAAAGAGAGGACGGTTTGGAGAATTTTTAGCATGTCCAGGTTATCCGGAGTGCAAAAATGCAAAACCAATAGTAGAAAAGCTTGATGTGTTATGTCCTAAATGCGGCAAGGAAATTGTAGCAAAGAAAAGTAAGCGTGGAAAAAGGTTTTTTGGATGTTCAGGATATCCTGAATGTGATTTTGTAAGCTGGTATGAACCTGTAGCAAAAAAGTGTCCGGAATGTAATTCTTATATGGTTTTAAAGAGTTCTAAGAAAGGCAGGCATATAGAATGCAGCAATAAAGAATGTGGATACAAAGAAGAATATAAGGAAGAAAATAATAAGTAAAACATAGTAAATGGCAGTTTGATTTTTTGAACTGCCATTTTTATGCTAAACATACATGTAAAATATTATTGAAAAGGCTTAATTTATATGATAAACTAAAAATGGTTAAAAATTGTAGGAATATTTTTAAAGTTTAGAATTTTCAAACAATTTTATAAAAATAATAATGATTGGGATTATTACATATTTGTGTAGGGGGACTGAAGAATGTCAACTCTGTTGGATAAAACAAGAATGCTAAATAAAATTTTGCAAAAAACAGGCACAGAGCCTGTTGCATTCCAGGATATATGTGTATTATTAAGTAAAGTTTTAGAATGTAATGCATATATAATAAGCCGAAAAGGAAAAGTTTTAGGTTATTCCTTTCTTAAAAATTTTGAATGTGAAGCAATGAAGAAGAAAGTTATAGAGGATAAAAGATTTCCTGAGGATTATAATAAATCACTGCTGGAGAACAATGAAACTATAGCTAATATTTCAAATGAAGGGCAATGTGTTTTTCAGGAAATTGGCAGCTGTAAAGAAATAGACAAACTATCAACTATTGTTCCTATAATCGGAAATCGTGAGAGAAGAGGAACTTTAATACTAGCTCGTTTTGGAAAACCATTTACTGATGATGATTTAGTCCTCGTTGAATATAGTGCTACAATTGTAGGAATGGAAATCCTTAGAGCCATGCAGGATGAAATTGCAGAAGAAACAAGAAAAAAAGCTGTTGTTCAGCTTGCAATAGGAACTTTATCATATTCAGAACTTGAAGCAGTAGAACATATTTTTGATGAACTTAATGGAAATGAAGGACTTCTGGTAGCATCAAAAATAGCAGACAAGGTTGGAATAACAAGAAGCGTTATTGTAAATGCGTTAAGAAAATTTGAAGGCGCAGGGGTTATTGAATCAAGATCTCTTGGAATGAAAGGTACATATATAAGAGTACTTAATGAAAAATTAGTTGAAGAATTGCAAAAAATAAAATAATAACAAAAATAAACAGTTGCTTAACAATGTGGTAACTGTTTTTGTTTTGGATAATAGTGCTTAAATATAAATATTAGGTATATATTTGTAATTGAAGATAATGTATAAATAAAAAATATATGGTTAATAATAATTTGTATAAAAAATAAGAAAAAAATGTTGATAGGATAATTTCCTTGTGATATACTATCTAAGGTAACAAAATACACACATTATCCAATTCATAAATAGGTGCCATAAAAATTTGAGGTTATTTATGAGCTGAAGATAATGGAGGAATAAACCTGAGGAGGTAACAAAATGTCAGTAATATCAATGAAACAATTATTAGAAGCAGGTGTACACTTTGGACATCAAACAAGAAGATGGAATCCTAAAATGGCTCCATATATCTTTACAGAAAGAAACGGAATCTACATAATAGACTTACAAAAAACTGTAAAGAAAGCTGAAGAAGCTTACAACTTTATTAAGGAAGTATCTTTAGAAGGAAAAGATATTCTTTTCGTAGGAACTAAAAAGCAAGCTCAAGAAGCTATT
>CAZLOP010000317.1:0-2105 GCA_964561205.1 uncultured Clostridium sp.
AGGTGAGGCTGGAAAAGGTTTTGCTGTTGTTGCAGAAGAAATAACATCACTTGCAAGCCAAAGCAGTAGTGCAACACGTGAAATTGCTGATATTATAAAGGTAATACAAACAAGAACAGAAAAAATTTATATTGATGTCGAAGATGGTTCTGCTAAAATTGCCAATAATACAATTCTTGCAGATGAGGTTATAAGTGCTTTTAATAATATCGATTCATCAAATAAAAATATTAATGGTACTACAAAGGAAATTGTTACTTTGATACAAGATGTATTAGAAAAAATTAAGAATATAAATGATTCAATGAAGGATATAAATAAGAATACTGAAATTTTGTCAAAGGAATCAGAAAATTCTTCAGCAGTAACAGAAGAACAGCTTGCTGTTATTGATGAAGTAAATAACAAGGCTCAATATTTAAAGGAAATGGCAGATGCATTAACTGCTTCTGTTGAGAAGTTTAGTATTTAGTACAAATTCTAATTTTATTAAGTAAGAAGTAAGAGGTAATAAGTAAGAGATTCGGAGAAAAATCTTTCAGATTTTTAGCAATTTCAATAATGTTGACTTATTATCTCTTACTTATTGTATTTTCTATTTATTTAAGCTGAAATTTGTTGAGTGGTTGCTTAAATATAGTATTGTTAATGGTATAATCCAGATGAATGGAGTTCCTTTTTAATAGACTGTGGAAGGGAAAGCAGGGACTACAGTACTTCAATAAAATATAATGAGCGTGGCAGGTTCTGGCTTGCAGTTACATTTCCAGTAAGTTTTAAAGTTCACATTAATGTTGCATTTAATGCAATGGCAAATGGATATAAAAAAATATTATTTATGGGAATATTTTTGATTTATGTTTTTGCTTTGATAACAAGTACAATGCTTTATTCAAAAATATCATCAAGAGATTTTATAATTCCTGTAAAAAAGCTATGCAAAGATACTCAGAGACTTAAGAATGGAGATTATATTGAACCATTTGTAAGATGTGATAAGGTGAGAAATTCAAAAAGTGTGGGAAGCGGGCTTGGTCTTGCAATAGTAAAGAAAATAGTAGAAGATCATGATGGAACTATAGAACTTTTTAGTGAAGAAAATAAATATAGCAAGTTTATTATAAAGCTTCCTTTAAAATATTAAAGATGCATTTAAGGTTGATTTAAGATAGATATAAGATGGATTTCAAAGGTACATGATATATTTTCTTTAAAGAAAAAAGAAAGGAAGTATGTTATGAAAAGAGTTAATGTTATATTTTTATTAAGTTTAATAATGATTATATGTCATTTACAGTGTGCATTTGCACATGAAACACTGCCATCAGGGGTACCAGTTAATAAGGTTTGTGAAAAGGCTGATGCAATAATTAATAAGCATATTGGAAAAGATTTATGTGGTGCTTCACTTGTTGTTATAAATGATGGAAAAGTTATTTTTGAAAAGGGATATGGATATAGTGATAGGGAAAAGAAAATTCCTGTTGATCCTCATAAAACTGTATTTGAATATGGTTCTATAAGTAGGGTTTGCTGAGCAAACCCTAAATATGGTATTAAGCAATATAAAGAAAAAATTTAAAAAGGAAAGTTTAAATGAAGATGAGAAAAAAATTAGAAAAACAATTGGAGCATTGTTTGCTGGAAATATAATTTTTATAGGAAATATTCCATTTGCTATATTAAGATTTTTGCGTGATATGAGAATACAGTTTGCCAGTCTTAGAATTCATTTTATTTTAGAAATAGTATTTGCATTAATAATGATTTATTTAATTTGTAAAAATATAAACATTATTAAGAAGAGTCATATTAGTAAATTTTCTAAAATAATATATTTAATATTTGTAGTATCCTGCATGATGATGGTTTTAACTGCTGCGTGGTGGGGAGCATTTAATTTTATAAGTTAATTGGTTTACAGCATTTATATTAGAAGCAGCCTCAACAAGAATCAATTTGTTCAGGCTGTTATTTTTGAAATTATTATTTGGAGATTCGGCACATTAAAACTGCATCTTCTTTATTATCAGCATAATAACCTTTTCTGATACCATTTTCAATAAAATTGTATTTTGAATAAAGTTTTTGGGCTGCAATGTTGC